>JAAUPO010000184.1 GCA_012033095.1 Synechococcaceae cyanobacterium RL_1_2
CCCCTAAATCCCCAAGTTGGGGACTTAATTGCTTAAAATTTAGGTGATTTCCCCCAGACTGGGGGGCAAGGGGCTTTTCAAACACATTCTAAGTTAGGTTCAAAAAGTATAGTTTTAAACTGAAATCCTTGGCTAAGAAGAGTTTCAGGTTTAAATGATGACAGACCCTAATTAGTCTAAATTGAGCGGTGCGTTCATTGGGGAAGTGTTCACTTCTTGGGACGGGGGAACGACACTATGCTGTTTGATCCCCACTGACATCATCAAACAGCCTAGGATTATGCCGATCAAGAAGACCCAGCCATGGGAAGGGTAGAGGGCGCAGAGTAAACGGCGATCGCCCCTATAAATATGAATAGACCAACCCAGATTATTCTGCGCTGTTAGAGCATGATTTATTTTTTGCATAGTGATAACCCTTGAATTTACAAACAATTAGCAAATTAGCAGTAGCGACTAATATCTTCATGGCATCCCTCCGCCAAATAACAGAGGGCTCGAAACCGTAAATGGACGATTTCATCATAAAAAGGATTAAGCTTGCACAGGGGAGGAATGCGGAAAAAAGTCCGCCCAAAGAGGGTAATATCCCGCGCAAAAGGACATTGGGTTGGCACGATCGTACAGATCAGATGGGCAAAGGTTATATTTTTAAGTTCTAATTCGTTCAACCATTGACGCAGAACTTTAAATTCCGTGAAGGTAATTTTTGGCAAACGTTTAATTGAAAAAATCAAAGAGTTGGTCAATTGGCTTATGTTAAACATCCCATCCTCAAAACTTTTTAAGTAGAACTTATTGCCTTACAGTTTAGCGATAATTCAAAGCAATACAAAGATACTTTATATATAAATTTTGATTATCTAATATAACTTCTGCTTAACCCTCAGACCTACCCTGATGGTCGCATAGCCGTAGTAAGAGAAGTTAGATCCCCCCAACGCCACAAATCCTTATTGTGTAAGGTTGAGGATGATCGACCATTCGTAATCATTGTGACCATAGCTATGTCAATTATTGAAATTAGAGCTATTGGCACTTAAACAAAAAAGTGTGATAAACAGAGGTAAAAGCCTTATAGAACCCATTTGGTATCTATCGGTAGATTTGTAATGCTTGAACTGTATTGATTTCAGGCTGATCAGGTTCATTTTGATTAAGAACTTGTTTGAAAAGGATTTCAGCGAACTACAGGACAAAAACCTTAAATCCTTGCCACATAAGCACTTTAGCGAAATTGGTTGTAATCTTTACCGGGTAAAGCTCTCAGACTTATTTACAGTTTTGGGCGCAACTTTTGTCCTAGTAATTAGGGATTTCAGTTTAAAACTATATTTTCTGAACCTGGCTCAGGCTCAACGTTTTAATGCTAATGGATGACACGCCCTAATTACTTGGTTGTCCAAGACCTTGGTTTACACCCCAGAAGTTTTGAGAAATTCTGTGTTGACCCCTGATTCCCTGGTTAAACAAATTTTACCGGTACGGGCAATTTCCCTAATGCCAAACTTAGTTAAAAGCTGAATAATGGCTACAATTTTCCCTGGGTCTCCCACAATTTCGATCGTAACCGCATTATCGGAAGTATCCACAACTTTTGCCCGAAAAATCTGACAAATGCCGATTAATTCCTGACGTTGGGCTGCGTCAGCTTTGACTTTAATTAACATTAATTCCCGTTCCACCGCCGGTACATCACTAATATCTTGTACCTTCAGTACATTCACTAGCTTATAAAGCTGTTTGGTGAGCTGCTCGATCGTATGATCATCCCCCGGCACCACCATGGTAATACGAGAAACCCCCCCCTGTTCTGCGGGCCCCACTGCTAAACTTTCGATGTTATAACCCCTACGGGCAAATAAACCAGCGATGCGAGTAAGAACTCCTGCTTCATCTTCAACCAGGACAGATAGGGTGTGTTTCATGGATTTGCAATGGGCGATAGACGTAGAAACTTGGTTATCATAGCAAAGTTTGAATTTTTTCTGTAAATTAAAATTATTTAGCCAATTCTTAGGCTGTTTTACCTCAGTGCTAGGATGATTAATGAATAATTACTAAGTTTTAAGTTTGAAATAGCCATGGTTGCGACCCCTGTTCCCTTGAGCCAACAACCCGATCGCCTGGGTCGTTTTGGTGACTACGGTGGAAAATATGTCCCCGAAACCCTAATGCCAGCCCTGTTTGAACTAGAGGCGGCCTACGAACAATATCGCCATGACCCGGAGTTTATCGAAGAACTAGACGATTTACTCAAAACTATGTTGGTCGGGCCAACCCCCTCTATTTTGCGGAAAGATTAACCCAATATTACGCCAAACCCGATGGTTCTGGGTTACAAATCTATCTCAAACGGGAAGATCTCAACCACACCGGAGCCCACAAAATCAATAATGCCCTAGGTCAAGTGCTGTTAGCTAAACGCATGGGCAAACAACGTATCATTGCCGAAACTGGAGCCGGTCAACATGGGGTAGCCACTGCCACTGTCTGCGCTCGCTTTGGTCTGGAATGTGTGATCTATATGGGGGTTGAGGATATTGAACGGCAAAAACTGAACGTCTTTCGCATGAAACTGTTAGGGGCCACTGTTGAACCCGTTTCCGCTGGCACAGGAACCCTCAAAGATGCCACTTCCCAAGCCATTCGTGATTGGGTCACCAATGTCGAAACTACCCATTACATTCTCGGTTCCGTTGCTGGCCCCCATCCTTATCCGATGATGGTGAGGGATTTCCATGGCATTATTGGCAAAGAAACCCGCCAACAATGTTTAGAGCATTGGGGGGGAACTCCGGATATTCTCTTAGCCTGTGTCGGGGGAGGCTCCAATGCCATGGGTCTGTTCCATGAGTTTGTGGATGCCACTAATATTCGGATTATTGGGGTAGAAGCGGCTGGATCCGGGGTGAATACAGGTAAACATGCCGCCACCTTGACCCAGGGGCAGCCAGGGGTACTCCATGGAGCCATGAGTTACCTCCTGCAAGATACGGAAGGTCAAGTGGTGGAAGCCCATTCTATTAGTGCGGGGTTAGATTACCCTGGGGTGGGGCCTGAGCATAGTTTCTTGAAGGATGCCAAACGGGCAGAGTATTATAGCGTAACGGATCAAGAGGCGGTGGATGCTTTTTGTTTAGTTTCTAAACTGGAAGGTATTATTCCTGCGTTGGAAACATCCATGCTTTTGCTTATTTGGAGTATCTCGCGCAGGAGGTGGAGGGTAGCCCTCGGTTGGTGATTAACTGTTCTGGTCGCGGAGATAAGGATGTGCAGACGGTGGCGAAGTACTTAGATCTACCGATGTAAGCCTGATGTAAGCGCAATATTTTATTAGGGTCTGTCATCATTTAATCCTGAAACTCTCTTTTTAGCTAAGGGTTTCAGTTTAAAACTATACCTTCTGAACCTGGCTCAGGATCAACGTTTTAATGCTAATTGATGACACTCCTTAGTTTATTGTTTTATATTTTCTGGGGATAGAGGAATTAATCCTCCTATTCCCCTGGGCTTCCGTAACAAGCTCCATAACTTCCATAACTATAGGGGAAACCATCAAACCCCTGCCTGTAGTCAAAAACCACTGTAGCCGCAATTATTCTATTCTCTAAGGCAGTGATAATTAGCCCATAGTAATACTTGTGGCTGTGGTGATACGATTGACTAATTGTATAGATGATGGTCTTTGATATAGGCTGCGATCGCGGGGGGTGAGGAGGGATACTTCTTTGGTCTGGTGATAGGAGGAAGAAGCAGCCTCGATCGGTTCAAACTGCGGCAAATCATAACAGCCCCCTAATGCTTCAATGCGAGTTAGGGTCTGGGGATCGAGGCTATGGCCAGGCCGGGGTAAAATCACTAATTTGACTAGTTTTAATAATTCTTGAGCTTGATACCAAGTTACAATCTGTTCCCCTAGATCCGCCCCAATCACCAGATTAAATTGGGTGGAGTCTGGCCATAAACTCCCCGCAGCATTGACGGTATGGATCGTACGCTCGTGGCTTAGTTCAGGATAAATGCCATAGCGATCGCTATATTGGGGCCCTAATTCCTGACACAACAACTTTAACATTTCAAAGCGTTGTACAAGGGTGCTGCCATGACGCTTAAAAGGATTATCTGCTGTCCAAATAGCCACATGGTCAAAATTGCAGCTTAGCCACTGGATAATTCTCTGATGTCCTCGGGTTGGAGGATCGGCACTAGTACCAAATAAAGCTACTTGTTTAACCATAAGCTAGATTCTGAGACCATTCCAAAATTGCGACAGAAGACTATTATAAGTTAATGTAATTGGGATGCTTTGTCAGTTTATATTAATCCTGTCACTAACCCCAATCTACTAAGAGCTATCGGTTCAATATCAAGGGAAATCTACATCAGGCGTGGATACAATTTATCAATGGATACAAACCCAACTGACTGAAGAAACCAGGGCTTCTCGACAGGATCGGGAACAGATAGCATCAAGGATCATGGCGGAAGTTAATCGTGTCTGCCAAGAAAGTGCTCGTATTCAGGATTCTGGTGATATCGAAGGGTGGACTAAAATTTAGTTAAACATCGTTTACAGAAGTGTCTCAAATATTATCGCCTTGGTTCCCATCGGGGTCGCCTCGCGTTGCAAAGTAATTTGAGTGCGATCGTGTACAAGTATATTAATCCTCGGCGGGCAAGGGGAACCTATCAAGAGAAACTGAATTTAATTGAAGACTTTCTACAAAGTTTTTATTTAGAGTGTCTTAATGCTTTCCGACGGGAAAACCATGTGGCCCAGGATTATTCTCCTCGCAGTTTGTTGCAATTAGCGGAATATATGTCCTTCTGTGAACGTTACGGTAAACGTAGAATCCCCCTACCCCGTAATCGATCGCAGCAATTAGTGATTTTACGGGCCCAAACTTTTTCCCAACAACAGCCCCTAGAAACAAATGTGGATATGGATCAAGCGGGGGATAGCTACCAAAATGAAAACGAAGATTGGAACGATGCCATTATCCATCAACTGCGATCGCAGATGGCCCAAACCAATGAAGAACAAGCCATTGTCAAAAATAATTTACGGGAAACCGTTATTAATAAACTAATTGAATACCTGCAAAAGAAAAAACAAGACGATTGTGCTAATTATTTTGTCTTGAGATTAAAGGATCACTCCGCCCGGGAAATTGAAGAAATTTTGGAATTAAACACCCGCGAACGAGACTACCTACAACAGCGTTTCAAATATCACCTACTCCGGTTTGCCCTCTCCTCTGATTGGGAAATCGTTCACCAATGGTTAGGAGCGGATTTAGAAAATAATTTGGGCTTAACCCCCTCCTCTTGGGAACTATTCCTGAAACAAATAACCCCCGAAGAACAACAACTATTAACCCTACGCCAGAAGGGTTGTACTAACCATGAAATTTCCATTACATTGAATCTAAGTAAAACCCAATTGGAAAAACGTTGGCTTAGTCTGTTAGAAAAGGCTTGGGAATTACGCAATGAGTCCATGGCCTAAGTCGATAGAATTAATTACAGCCTTAACCATAAGAGCTGATTGATAAAGCCCCCCTGTCCCCAATCCTAGGGGAGAAATTTCTGAAAAATTATGAAAAGTCCCCCAAATTTGGGAAATTTAGGGGGCAAAATGCAAATTGCAATTGACTTTATCAATGACTTACGCAAAAATTTTGATTCTGTCCTGGGAACCATGATGTTTGGGGACAATCGTTCAAGTAAGTCCCCCAAATTCGGGGGATTTAGGGG
>JAAUPO010000185.1 GCA_012033095.1 Synechococcaceae cyanobacterium RL_1_2
TGGGATGAAGAGCGATCGTTTTTTCCATTGAGTGGGGAGAGCGATTTTTTTATGATGGAGGTTAGAGCGATCGCTTTTTGTGGGAGTGTGGGACGCGATCGTTTTTTGGGGTTAAGAAAGCGATCGTTTTTTGGGGTTTGGTAGGACGCGATCGTTTTTTGGGTCTTGGTAGAGCGATTCGTTTTTTTAATTTAGTTTGGGGAGCGATTTTTTGATGGGGTTGGGATAGCGATCGGTTTTATGAGGAGAGCGATCGCCCCCTATTTTCTATTTCTATGGGAACGGCGATCGTCTTTTCATTAGGAAGCTGAATGGTTGGCGATCTTGAAAATGCTATACTAAAAGTACAACCAAGGTCATACATTAGGAAAATGACAAATGAAACGAACGCTATACATTCCCGATGACTTATGGATACAACTTACACAGTACATTAAAGAACACCCCGCCGAAAACGTTTCAAGTGTTGTACAAGGTGCTTTAAAAGAAAAACTGCGTCCCCGCAATGGCTCTCGATTATTAGAATTAGCTGGCATGGTACACAGTGCCCCAGTTGATGCTTCGACCAATCCAGCGAGTCGCTAAATGAAACGCCTGGTATTAGATGCGGGGCCACTAATTGCCCTTGTCTCTCAGAACGATCAGTATCACCAAGAAGCATTGCAGGGATTTCAACAATTACCAGAGCTCTTTGGTGAAGTGATTACACCACTACCAATTCTCTTTGAAGTATATAAATTTGTCTCTCGTCACGAATCAAACCAACAAGCCCAGTTTCTTCTAAAAGTTATTCAATCAGAGACAGTCGTAGAGACCATTTCTCATGACGACTTTCTAGACATTGCCAGCTTAGTCACCCAATCTCCCAATTGGTCTGGAACCATGGAAGATGCATCAGTTTTAGTCATTGCTCAACGACTTCAGTCTCCTGTCTGGACCATCGATTATAAAGACTTGAGTTTCTTTAAAAACATTAATTTTTGGACTCCCAATTAACAGAGTATCAGTAAAAATGTTTGGCGATCGCCCTTAGTTTTCTTATCTGGGACATGACGGCGATCGCCTTTTTATTAGGAAACTGAATAGTTGGCGATCGCCCCCTTATTTTCTTTGAGAGATCATGACGATCGCCTTATCAAATTGATAAAAGATATAATTGTGGCTAGAGGCTATTCAAACAGTAGAGTTCCACCATGCATACCAGTCCCCCCTCGCTCCAAACTCAAATCTGGCAAAAACTACAACGCCTCCCCGAAAATCAACAGCAGACACTTCTCAGCTTCCTTGACTTTCTACTTTTTCAATTAGAAGAATTGCCCTCATCGGACTTGTCAGAGACCTGTGGCGCATGGCAAAACGATCCCCGTGACGCAGATGATTTGATTAACGAAATTTATGCGACTCGCTCCGCCAGCACCCGTGACTATTCCCTATGAAATATCTCCTTGATACAGACATTTGTATCTATTGGCTGAAAAATCGAGAACCATTCCGCAGTAAAGTCTTTAGCTTGGGATTTGACAATTTAGCAATCTCTCAAATTACCGTTGCCGAACTTTATTATGGGGGACTGGATTGTTAAAGGCTGGATACAGCCTGGAAAGCATTGTTAAACAAGCGTTGAACCGATTTTCGATAAAAGTAGCGGCAAAACCCTATCTGAGCAAGCTTTTTTAAGGATATATCCTCCCCTTAGAAACCATTGCCCCAAATTTCGGGGACTGTTAATGATTTTTCGGAAATTTCTCCCCCAACATTGGGGGCAAGGGGGCTTTATAAATCAGCTCTGAACCTCGAATTTATGAAAACCGCGATGCAGGTTTCAGCCTAGGGGTTCCCTGACTTGTTATGATTGGAGATTCCTAAGCTAATAGTTACCCCTAGTTACCTCGTTATCTAATCCAATTTATGCGGAAACAACAAGCCCTTATTGTTTTGATTCTGGTGCTCGCGATCGCAGCAATCACCACCCTAGTTAAATTGCCCTTAGAGTTAGGGTTAGATTTAAAAGGGGGGGCACAACTCACCATTCAAGTTAAGCCCACTGAGGAAATTACTACCATCAGCCAAGAAAATTTAGATGGGGTGAAAAGCGTCATTGAAAACCGCATTAACGGATTAGGAGTAGCAGAGCCGGTCATTCAAACCGTGGGGGAAGATAAAATTTCCGTGCAATTGGCCGGAGTGACTGATCCTGAACAGGCAGAAAAAGTTTTAGGCGGTACGGCCCAACTAGAATTTAGGGAACAAAAACCCGATACCGAGACCCAACTAAACGCCGAGCGTCAGATTAGATTTCAAAAACAATTAGAACTATTAGCCCTCCAACAATCCAAAACCCCCGACCTCCAGGCCCAAGAAAAAGTTTTAGCTTCCATTGAAGAATCCAAACAAGCCATTTTAGATTTGTTTGCCTCCAGGGATTTAATGGGCTCTAACCTCAAATCCGCCCGCCCCCAACCTAATGCTAGTGGTCAAGGTTGGGAAGTGCAGATTGTCTTTGATCAAGAAGGGGGAGAAAAATTTGCAGAACTAACCAAAAATATTGCTGGTACGGGTCGCTCGATCGGAGTCTTTTTGGATAACGAACTCATCAGTGCTCCTGTGGTTGGCATTGAATTTGCAAACACTGGGATTTCTGGTGGTTCGGCGGTTATCACGGGGAACTTTGATGTGGAAACCTCTAACACCCTAGCGGTACAAATTCGAGGGGGCTCCTTGCCTTTTCCTGTGGAAGTCGTAGAAAACCGCACCGTTGGCGCAACCCTTGGCCAAGATAGTATTCGGAAAAGTATCATTGCCGGAA
The DNA here is from genome assembly GCA_012033095.1 of Synechococcaceae cyanobacterium RL_1_2. Classification (GTDB taxonomy): domain Bacteria; phylum Cyanobacteriota; class Cyanobacteriia; order Cyanobacteriales; family JAAUPO01; genus JAAUPO01. The sequence goes on from JAAUPO010000185.1 coordinate 2,807, forward strand.
TTGGGGGCTTAGTGTTAGTACTAATTTTTGTGGTCTTGTACTATCGCCTACCGGGGGTTATCGCTGACATTGCGTTAATTATTTATACCCTGTTTACCCTCGCCTGTTATTCCTTGATTGGGGTAACCATGACATTACCCGGTATTGCTGGTTTTATTCTGAGCATTGGGATGGCGGTGGATGCGAACGTGTTAATTTTTGAACGTACCCGGGAAGAATTGAGGGGAGGTAATAGTCTTTATCGTTCTGTGGAAGCAGGATTTAATCAAGCGTTCTCTAGTATTCTAGATAGTAACGTCACTACCTTAATTGCTTGTGGAGCTTTGTTTTGGTTAGGTTCGGGATTGGTGAAAGGTTTTGCGCTAACCCTAGCGATCGGGGTAGCAGTGAGTATGTTTACTGCGTTGACCTGTAGCCGCACCCTACTACTATTTGTTGTGTTAAATAGTGCTGCTGTGCGCAGAAAACCAGAATTATTTTTACCTAACTTAGCGAGCACCAGAGCTGAGTAATGTTTTGTTGATCTTGTTTTTCACACCCCTACCCCATAGCAGCTATGTTGAATAAAAGTATCTTATCCCTTGTGCTAGGTTGTTTGTTGTGGTTTACCAGTCTTGGTTTAAGTCCTGATGCGATCGCGTTAGTCAGGATAAAATTATCTGACATTACTTACCATGATTGCCCAGCGGAAATAGCCGAAGGAAACCTTACTAGCGACGGTTCTGGTCGTATGGCCAACTGTTTTTTGGTAACAGGTCAAGCCCACAATCCCACAGGGAAAATGGTAGTAGATGCGGATGTTTTCGGTCGAATTTTCGATGCTAACGGTAATCCTACGTTACAAAACCGTGGCAGGGTAGGTACGATCAGGGAGGTTCCCCCAGGGGATAGTAATTTTGAAATTAGGATTTCGGTCGCTGATAATCAAGCCTTACCCCTCAAGTTAGAACAATTTAAAGCATCTGGCTTTGCAAGTGACGTGCGGCCTTTTTATTACGACAATGAGGATGGGGAAGAGTTTTAGTTGAGTCCCTTTGCCGGTAGCAGATTGAACGATTGAATTTACATGTAATACTTAAGCTATATCAAATATAGCGGGTTGCATAGTTGTAGATAACAACCTTAACCATGGCCTACGAACCCCTACACCATAAATATCGACCCCAGCGGTTTAGTGAGTTGGTGGGCCAGGAAGCGATCGCGACCACTTTAACTAATGCCCTCAATAGCGATCGCATCGCCCCAGCTTACCTATTCAATGGCCCTCGCGGTACGGGAAAAACTTCTTCGGCCCGCATTTTAGCGAAATCCCTCAATTGTTTAAACAGCGATCGGCCCACCCCTGATCCCTGTGGTCAATGTGAAGTGTGTGAAATGATTGCGAGGGGCTCGGCGTTAGATGTCATTGAAATTGACGCTGCGAGTAATACCGGGGTGGATAATATTCGGGAATTAATTGAAAAATCCCAGTTTGCGCCGGTGCAATGTCGTTACAAAGTATATGTGATCGATGAATGTCATATGCTCAGTACGGCGGCGTTTAATGCTCTCCTCAAAACCCTAGAGGAACCTCCCCCACGGGTCATTTTTGTCCTAGCCACCACTGACCCCCAGAAGGTGTTACCGACCATTATTTCCCGGTGTCAACGGTTTGATTACCGCCGGATTCCCCTAACTTCCATGGTGGAGCATTTAACCTACATTGCCCAGCAAGAAGCGATCGCAATTGAACAAGAAGCGATCACCTTGGTGGCCCAAATTTCCCAGGGGGGGTTACGGGATGCGGAGAGTTTATTGGATCAATTGAGTTTGCTCAGCGGAGAAGTAACCATCGATCGGGTGTGGGATTTAGTTGGGGCTGTGCCGGAACAGGATTTATTATATTTACTCCAGGTGATTGCCCAGGATCAACCGGAGACAGTGATTGAACAATGTCGCCATCTGATGGATCGGGGGCGGGAACCGCTAATTATTTTGCAAAATTTGGCTAGTTTTTATGTGTATCTATTACTGGCCAAAACGGCCCCCGATCGCCCAGAACTAGCCCCCCTCACCTCTAACACCTGGCAACAACTATGTACTGAAGCTAAGCATTGGAGTCAAGAGTTGATCCTACGTAGCCAGGAACACCTCAAAAAAAGCGAAGTTCAAATTAAAAACACCACCCAACCCCGCCTTTGGCTAGAAATTACGGTGTTAGGTTTATTACCCTCCGCCCAACCCCAATCCCCTGGCCCTATTACTTCTAACGCAACAAAGCTAGGGACAACATCCTTAACTAGCAATGTTAAATCCCCGCGATCGCTGACCGGCCAGGCAGTGCCTCCCCAAAGTAAGGATCTTAAAGTTGTTAACAGTGCCCAACCGGTGGTTACGCCGATCGCGGCGGTACCGGTTGAACCTACGCCGATAGCGAAACCCCCGGAATCTAGCCCGATCACTAAAATTTATAGTGCCAGTACCTACGACGACGGGGCCAACCAAGGTCAATGGTCATGGGTTGTGCAAAAGGCGGATCTCTCCCTAGGGGAAAACATCGAAACGGTTAAGGATAGCGATAGTGTTCGGTTGGAGTTAGAGGCGGCCATTAAAGCCCTAGAGTTTGTCCATGGTCAACCCCACCAAAGCCCGATCGAGGTTTATAGCAATAGTGATTACTTAATCAAAGGGATAACGGAATGGGTAAACAATTGGAAAGCCGATAATTGGATTTTGGTTAATACCCCTAGCAAACGGGCGGTGCCCAATCGGGATCTGTGGCAAACCCTCGATCGCTTAAATGCGGATTTTATCCAGTGGCATCCCATCGCCATCACCAACGCACAGTGGAACGAGATCGTCAATCAACCCCAGGGGGAACCCTCCTCCCCTCCTCCTATCCCTGGCCAGAGGGAACCCCAGCCCCTGACCGCTTCCACTAATTCCCTTCCCCTCTCTTCCTCCCCCGTTGAACC
>JAAUPO010000186.1 GCA_012033095.1 Synechococcaceae cyanobacterium RL_1_2
GCTATATAGACATAAACTTTTGTTGATATAGTCTTTTTAAATAATTACGGGAAATAAATAGAGCTGAAAGCACTCCATAGAGAAAACAATCATCCCATACTAAATTAAATTGACTATAAATGTTGATAAACGCTTAAATTTAGGAATTTATGTTAGAAGTTCTCTAGCCATGGTGGCTAATTTTTGGGCTGCACCGGATTGGCCCCTTACTTCTTTTAATGCTTGTCTGATTTTGGTTAATTTTTCTGGGTGATTTAGGTAATCTTGGATTAGGTTTGCCACGATCGCCGGCTCGATCTGGCCCATCAACTCCGGTACAATTTCTTTTCCTGCCCAGATATTCGGCCAAGCAAATTTTTTTCCAGTTTTGAGGGCATAGTTGATCACTAACCAATTGATCAGTTTCGCGATCGGGGTTCCCAATAAGGGCAAGTTCACCATAATGCCAAGTAAGCCATCATAGGCTCGCATCGCATCTAATTGTTGAGTGGGTACTACAACCACCATCGGAACATTAAGGGCGGCTAACTGGGCGGTATTCGCTCCTACTGTGGTTAGACAGCATTGCCATTGGGCCATGCGATCGTAACAGGGAAAATCGGTAATGAGTTCAATCCGCAAACCACTGGGGCTATGGACAAAGTAATGTTGATCTTGGTCTTGAATGATTTCTAGGGGCAGATCAGCGAAAAACTTTGCTACCGGATTGAAAGCGTGATCGTGCCATCGCCATAATTCTTTTACCTGGAGATTAGGGGCTACGGGAATTTGAAATGTTAGTTGAGGATTGTGGCGAAATAACTGGTAAGCTACTTCCACCCCAAAGGGTAGGAATTGGGCTAATTTAGCTGGTTTCGAGCCAGGCATCAGGCCAATGGCTGAGGAGCTTGGTGTTACCGTTGTGTGAACATTATCCAGATCCGCCATCAAGTCCCCCACCACGATCGCTTTATGGTGATAGGACGGGGGCATCTTCGTTCTGACGGTTTCATTCATCACCCCAAAACGATCAACCCATTGGGGCCAACGTGCTTGCCATTCACCATAGGTTAACGTTTTATAGCCTAATCTTTTTGCAATGATCACCGAAAAAAGTTGATCCCCTCCTAAAAAAATAACTACACCGCGATCGCACCAATCCCAATTTTGATGGGTTTTACCCCACAGGAGAAAAGGAAAAAAATGGTTAGCACCTTGGGCGCGATCGATGCCGTTAATTTTTTGAGCAATGGTTAACTCTTGTCCTGTACCGTTAGGACAGGGGGAAAGCACCAAGGAAATCCGATAGTCCCTTGGATGGTCGTTGATGGTTAAGGCTTGCACCACCGGGTTAACCCAAGTGGCTAATTCTCCTGGGCCATTACTTAAAATCAGAATATCTGCAGTCATAAAATACCGTTAATCCCCCATTTCGTTATCTTTTGCATTGTCTGACTGGTTTAAACTAACTTGGTAATAATTATTGATGTTTAGGGATTACCCTAAAATCAAATCTAATAAAATCTAATAAGATTCAAAACTAATAAAAACTGATGTTGTCTAATTGGCGGAACCCATGGTTACGAGTTTAATTAATATTGGCTTTGGTAATATCGTTGCGGCCAATCGTATTATCACGATCGTAACTCCAGATTCTGCCCCCATCAAAAGATTAGTGCATGAAGCCAAGGAAACCCAAAAATTAGTGGATGCCACCTATGGCCGCCGCACCCGTTCTGTGATTGTGACGGATGCAGGTTATATTATTCTTTCTTCCATTCAACCGGAAACCATTGCCCAACGTCATCACCAACAAGTTTAATTGGAATATTTATTTAACATGCCATGGTTCAAGGTCAATTAATTGTCATTACTGGCCCCAGTGGGGTCGGCAAAGGAACCCTCGTTAATTTGCTACTTGATCGCCATCCAGAGATTAAGTTGTCTATTTCTGCCACCACACGATCGCCCCGCTCCGGAGAAATCGATGGTCAAGATTATTATTTTGTGTCCATGGAAAAATTTCAAGCGATGATTGCCGCTGAAGAATTATTGGAATGGGCGGAGTACGCCGGCAACTATTACGGTACTCCTCGCCACCCCATTGATACGAGCTTAGCCGCAGGAAAGACCATCTTACTGGAAATTGAAGTGGTGGGAGCCCAAGCCGTAAAAACCATGTTCCCTGAGGCTTTACGCATTTTTATCTTGCCTCCCTCTATGGAAGAGTTAGCCCAACGATTAGTTGGCCGAGGCAAAGATACCCCAGAAGTGATCCAACGTCGTTTGGAGCGAGCAACGGAAGAAATTGCCTTAAGTTCTCAATTTGAACATCAGTTAGTTAATCGGGATTTACAACAAACCTTAACCGCGATCGAAGACTTAATTATTAGTACATAGGTATGATGGTTAACTACTTCTATCACCTAAACCGATTGCTCTAACATTACACAATCAAATTCTTCTAAAATTGTTAATAATGTTTTGAGCAAATTAAATACTTCTGCGGTGCTTATTGTTTCATTAGTAAGCCCATTAATTGGTCTTCTCTGCTGCCAGTACGCAACCAACTCGTTCATAGTAAAGGGTTGATCAAATAAAGGCCATAAACACAGAGCCATCGTACTCTCGATCGTCACAAATTCCTGATTTAAAGGTAATTGTTTAAACTTTTGAAATGTGATCCCCCGACCGATACAATTTTCAAGATTAAATTTTAAATTTTCATCAAATCTAGCTTGAGGATGCAAATGAATGATGGTGGTTAACCAATCCTGATCGTTCCATTCATTAACAGCAATTAAGTCTTGATTGAGGCCAGGATAACCACATAAAAAATCTAATAATCGATGTTTAGGTTGTAACAATTCAAATAATTGTAGTTCTTCTTGAATTGTTATATCAGGTAATGCCATGCCTAAAAAAGCAGGTAAATTATCAGGTTCTTTGAATAAATTTAATAAATCCCATTCTCGCCAGTTTGTCATTTTGATAAAGCTGAGTTCCGATGCTTCTAACGCAGCAAAAAGATCGTTGATTTTATAGCCCTTATCCCCCTGAAATAAATAATTCATTAAAATACGTTGCTTGCTTTGTGCCCCTTCATAATCAGCCCCCCAGGCAAGGAATTTAAGGTTAACGTTATCCTTGAGTGCCTTCATAGTTTCCTGGACAGTACTAATTTCAAATTCCTCTGGATTTTCATCCATTAACCCCATCATGCTAAATACTTCTTGGGCACGAAAAACATTAAATCTATTAATCATGCTATGTAAATTAGCTCTGATAATACCGTCTGGCTTGAGAACTGATTTAAACAGTTTTAACGTATTGGCAATATTAGGAAAAAGGTATAAAACCTCATCACAATTTATATAGTCAAACTGGTATCCTAACGTTGCAACTTCATCAATGGGTAATACATGAAACTCCACATTATTAAATTCATGAAAATTCAAACGTTTTTGAGCAATTTCAACGGATTCTTGCGATAAATCTATTCCAATGATTTTAGCCCCAGGATTTGCTACAGCTAAGCTTAAAGAATCATATCCCGCTCCACAGCCTGCATCAAGAATTAACTTGTTTTTAGGGGAAATAACACTTCTATTCCTAAGATAATGAGCTATCTCAATACTATGAAGACCTAATCTTTGACAGTCATTTTTAGGGGACATTTCTAAAGGAATGTTGGGATAAGGATCACTGTCAAATTGTTGACGAATTTTATTCCAAAGTTCTTGATTGAGATCATTCATGGCTTAGGCTATCAAATTTAATGGGTGTTTAATCGATGGTGATACTTAGTGATTTTATTTGGAAATTTAGAACGTGAAAATATATTGTTTATCTAAACTACTAGGACAAAATTTGTGCCAAAAAACTGTAAATAGGTCTGAGAGCTTTAGGGGGTAAAGATTACAAGTTATTTCGCTAAAGTGCCTGTGGGGCAAGGGTTAAAGGTTTTTGTCCTGTAGTTAGATTGTTTATATGTCAATATTCAATATATGGTTATCGCGATACTTAATAAATTAAATATTCGCTTTTCAACATTAAGGCTTATTGAGATTAGACGATCTCAAAAGTTTTGAAAATTCATTAACCCCTGTTGATTGAATCATATTGCATCAAGATTATTTGTTTGTGACTCCACAAACAACGATAATGAATCCTTGGTTGATTAATTATGTTCGTCTTGTTGAAGTTACAGTTTTTTGTCTAGCTATGGTCAATCGGGTTGGGATGAATCCCCTTAGTGTCGCACCAATGATGGATCGTACCGATCGCCATTTTCGTTACTTTCTACGTCAAATTACCCGTCACACTTTGCTCTATACCGAAATGGTTACCACTCCGGCTATCCTGTATGGCGATCGAGGTAAGCTATTAAACTTTGACCCCTTAGAACATCCCATTGCTCTACAGTTAGGAGGGGATGATCCCCAACAATTAGCCACCTGCGCCAAAATTGGTGAGGATTGGGGTTATGACGAAATTAATTTGAATGTGGGTTGCCCTAGCGATCGAGTACAAAGCGGTAATTTTGGGGCTTGTTTAATGGCTCAGCCAGAACTCGTCGCCGAATGTGTCGGGGCGATGCAACAGGCGGTTCAGATTCCGGTAACGGTGAAACATCGCATTGGTATTGATGAGCGCGATCGCTATGAAGATTTAACCAAATTTGTACAAATTGTTGCCAATGCAGGCTGTGAAAGGTTTTCCGTCCATGCCCGTAAAGCGTGGCTCCAAGGCCTAAGTCCCAAAGAAAACCGCACAGTGCCCCCCCTAAGGTATGGGGATGTATATCAACTCAAACAAGATTTTCCCGATCTCAATATTGAAATTAACGGTGGTATTACTACTTGGGAACAGGTACAAACCCATCTGGATCAGGTGGATGGCGTAATGATTGGGCGGGCTGCCTATGATAACCCCTATCTTTTAGCCACTGCAGATCAGAAGCTTTACGGGGACCCCTCCCCCCCTAGGGATCGGACCGCGATCATAGAGGGAATGATTCCTTACATAAACCAATGGTTAGCCCAGGGGGGACGATTACATACTATTAGCCGTCACATGTTACAAGTTTTTTACTGGGGTACCTGGGACGAAACGCTGGAAACGCCATATTAGTGAACATGGCTGTAAACCTGGGGCAAATAGTCAAGTAATTCGAGATGCCCTCACCCTTGCCATTGGATAGCTAATTGATAAACAACCTGAAAAAACAAAAAACTTTGGCCAGGGCAAGGCTTGATCAACTTGATCAAATAGGGATTGAGACGGGTTGAGCCGGTTTAATCCCAAATCCGCCCAGTAGGATAAGGAAATTGTTCAAGCCATTAGAGGCGGTTTATAAATTCGATTGAATTTGCATTTTGCCCCCTAAATCCCCACAATTTGGAGAATTTTCAATGATTTGTCAAGAATTTCTCCCCCAGAATTGGGGGCAGGGGGGCTTTATAAATTAGCTCTAAGCCTTTGACCAACAATGTTTAACACGATCATAGATTTTAATACCAAGTCCGCCAAGTAAGGTAAGGAAATATTTAAAATTTAAAATCATTGCGCTTAGCAACGGTTGAGACTAAAACTACTTTTCCATATTCAATAAAACGGATTTGGAATAATTCAGTTCCTACAACGATCAATACTCCGGACATTTTTTAAAATGTAGGCTGAAACCCTTATTCTATCGTTGTGATTTATCCCCACTGAGGAGCTTCAAAACCCATTCTATCCTTGACGATTTAAAACTGCCCGCACTATTGAATGATTA
>JAAUPO010000005.1 GCA_012033095.1 Synechococcaceae cyanobacterium RL_1_2
GTATTGGTGGGGTGCGATGGAGTTGGGCCACTTTGCTCCGCACCAGGGCTGGCATCGAGTTTAACGGCATTAGCCAAAGTAAATATTTGGGCTTACTGAAACGCATTCAGGCCCCGATCACTTTAATTTACGGAAAACAAAGCCTGTTTAACCGCTCCCAGGATTTATCCAAACAAAGTTCAGCCATGGCCGATGCCCGCCGTTTTGAAATTGAAGGGGGCCACAATCTCCATTTAGAATCACCTCTGCAGGTGGCAGAAATCATCGATCGGGCAATTTAATCCCTCGTTGCTCCTGGTGACAATGGGATTAATCTAGGGCGTGCCATCAATTAGCATTAAAACGTTGATCCTGAGCCAGGTTCAGAAATTGGTAGTCCTATGTAGTTATACCAAAACCGTTTTGTTTGGTATGGGATTTTTGTTCCTTACCATAGGCTAACTTTAGGTCTATTTATTTCCCATAATATCCCAAAAGATTATATTTATTTCCCATGGTGTCAAAGGGGAGTAAGGGGGCTTAAAATAACAAGCAACATCACAAGCAAAGAACCCAGAAATTTAAGTTGTTAGTACTACTTGAGACCATCCCATTATTATTAGTTTTTTGGTTAGGGGCCTGCGTAGGGAGCTTTTTGAATGTGGTGATTTATCGCTTGCCAGCCGGTTTATCCCTAATCCGACCGGGTTCCCATTGCCCAAAATGTAACCATAGCTTAGGGGCAACGGAAAATGTGCCGATCGCGGGTTGGTTATGGTTGAAGGGGAAATGTCGTTGGTGTCGAGTTAAGATTTCCCCCCGTTATCCCCTCGTTGAAACCATTACTGGTATTTTATTTACCGCGATCGTGATGAGGTATGGTTTTACCCTCACTACCCTAGGCTACGAAATTTTAGTTAGTTTTTTTTATCTGTCTAGCTCTCATTGATTTAGATACCTTAACGTTGCCCCACCCCTTAACCAAATGGGGATTAATTTTGGGAGTAGTGTATCAAACCTTGATTGCTGGGCCCAATGTCATTACGGGCTTGATCTCTGCCATTACCGGTGCAGTCGTCGCCCTGTGGTTATTAGATGCGATCGCGTTTTTAGGATCGGCTTTCCTAGGCAAAAAAGCAATGGGAGGCGGTGATCCCAAATTATTAGCCATGATTGGGGCGTGGTTAGGTTTACCGTTAGCATTACTAACGCTGTTTTTAGCTTGTGGATTAGGAACAATTATTGGCGGTAGTGTGACCTGGGCTGAACGAAAAATCTATGGGCGATCGCCAAAAATACCCTTTGGCCCATTTCTAACCCTAGGAGCGATGGTCAGTATGATGTGGGGTCAACCAATAATTAATTGGTACTTAGAGTTTAATGGTCTTGTTCCCTAAGGATCGTGAATTAAATAACTTAGAAATTTGTAAGGTATCCTTCAAGGGAGCGTAAACCATCGATATTTAAGTTTTAGATGTTATTAAATTCTTATTCCTTAACCATGGGGGATGAAGTCAAGCAAAAATGATCAAAAATTATTGCTTAACCCAGACTGCTAAGCCCCCCCCTCGCCCCCTGGCTGCGATCGCGTTGGGGACTACAGTAAAATACTTAAAAAAAGCTTGGTAAGCTACGGTTAACTTGGGAAATCTCGCCTCCCGTTCTTGCCCTTTGCGAATATAGCCGCTATAGATTTTGATCCCTAGAGCATAGAGATCTAAATGGGTAAAATCAAATGCCATAATATTTTTCCCTTCGTAAAAAGCGATCGGGCCGGTTACCACCATTTTGACCACCCCTAGGGCCAAGGTATTCCTCACTCGCTGATCTGCCCCGTAGGTAATGGCAATGGTTAAAAAACTAGGAACGTATAACCCCTTAGTTTGTTTTTTCGCCAGTAAAAATTTTAGCTGCCATTCCCCAATCAAGTCAGTAAAGGCATATTTACTTTTTATTTTTTTCCCCTTTCAATAAGGCTTGGGCTAATTCTTCGGAAGAGGGACGGTTTCCCTTCTCCTTGACGCGATCGATGATGGCACTGAAGTTCATAAGTTCAATAACTTTGCAAGCACAAGCAAACAATTAGGGCAATTAGGGCATGGAGCTTCATTTTAACGCGCCATTATGCCATCTATAGCAATTCTAAATAGCTTGCGGCAATTGAGTACATTAAAAGCCAAGTCTAGTAAGGATCTTCATGTTATGACCTAGTTAGGACTGCCATAGGTCAAAAGCCCCCCTAGGATAGGATCAGAATTTATGGCTAGAACTTAAGCAATAACCCACAGCCCGATTAGGCTTTTAAACCTGATCGTCAGGATAAAGGTCTAAATATTCTGATTCTTCATCATGGTTTATAAAGGGTTTTAATCCTTCTTGTTTGGAGAGCAACAATAATTGGGCTAAGTTAGAGATGTCCCGTTCCTTTAACTTGGTGTTCGCCAATTCATCAAATAAGCCATGGTATAGCTCCTCCAAACGATGACGGAGGTGAAATTTAACTAGTTTAGGATCTTCTTTTTCACTCATAGCATTTAAAGTGGGGTAGGGTTCCCCTAGATTCAGGCGTTGCTGAAATAAAAGATGAAAGTTTTGTTTTGGCAAAAGATTTTAAGGACGCATATTTGACTAGATTTTAAAACCGATCCAACCGATCAAGCCGATCAATGTTTAAATTCATCCCGAAATTAACTAACGCCTAGACTCAAGTTGATCGATCAACCAGTCGGCAGTTGTTACCATGGGACAAATATGACTCCTACATAAAATTTTTCGAAGTGTAGCGACATAAAGGGTTTGCTAACGTTATCAGAAGCCTAACTACAATTTAGTCTTAGAAAACAAAAACCCTATGGAGATCGATCGCGTAACCAAGGAAATAGGGAGCGTGATTCATTATTAACGCGATGAAGGAGCAAACAATTGATTATTCCTATAAAGTTCGCAAAATTATTGGGGTAATCAGCCTAGGCTACTTCTGACCAGGGAAGTTTTATCACGTTGAGCAACGGCACAATCATAGGGATAGGGTTTTTAGGTGGTTCTTCTCCAAACCATCGTCGCCATTGTCGCTGCGAAATCAATGCTGTAAGGTTCAAGCCCTAAAACGTTAACTTAAGTGTTGATCGTAAATTACAGTTGAAATTAACGGCCCTGACGGGAAATCAACTTTTCTAATTGGGCTTGGGTTTCGTGGAGTAGCTGGGTACGGGGATCTCCGGCTTCGGATTCATCAATATTCGGTAATAAATTACGGGCCTGAAGGGCCATGTGTAACTGAAGTTCCGCTACGTAATCGCTGATGGGTTCAAAGGTAGGAGCTGGGGATAAATTCATATCAGTTCAGGATCTGCTTTGATCTCTTTTTACGCCTTAAAAGTTAACATGGTTAGGATAATTTGGACGCAATAGGGCGATCTCTCTTCATATTTTGCAACACAAGTATTTGTTCCTAGGCCATGCTCGATCTGACTAAATTAGCCAAACAAATGCCTGGGTTAGGAGCCCATTTAACCCAACAAGCGATCGCGTCCAATGAACGGATCGATCGTGCTTGTGAACTGTTTAACCAGGCCTATAGCCATCAAGCCCCATTGTTAGCGGCCCAAGAAAAGTACTATGAACAATTAATTTTTGCCGCAGCAACCCCCGTCGAAAGCCTCGATCATTACCCCTGGTTACCAAAAGCAGCCGATCGCTATAGTATTTTTGCCACCGACGGCTCCCAAATTGCCCCCTCCCACCATGAAATTGCCTTTTGTTATTTGATTAATATTGGTCGGGTCATGTTGCACTATGGCCAAGATCTTCACCCTCTTTTGGATAGCATTCCAGAAGTATTTTATGAAAGCAAGGATCTCTACGAATCTCGTCAGTGGGGGATCGCCATGGATGAATGGTTAGGTTATCGCCGCACTGTGTCAGAAATTCAGGTGCTAACGGAAACCGCCATTAAATGGGTGTTACCCCCTGGGGCCCACGATCAGGATCCTAATCTAGCGTTGGTGGATGGCTCGTTAATTTATTGGTTTTTAGAAAGTTTACCCTCCCCAGCCCGCGATCGCATTTTGATGCCCATTATGGAAGCCTGGGAACAGTGCCGCCTCCACCGCATTCCCCTCATGAGTTATGTTAGTGCCCCCCGGAGTGTGGACGTCTTAAACTTTATGCGCTTAGCAGCTTGTACCTTTGAGGAGCCTAACTGTAATGACCATTGCGGCCAACTACCAGGTAAAGCACCCTGTCAAATCTTTGAACCCCTCCGGGATGCAACGGTCTATCAATATTTACTAAAACCGGGCCAACGGAGTCCGATCTGGAAAAGCAATTCTCGGATTTTAGATCTGTACGATCGCCATCACCACATTCATTTTTGTTACCTCCATGTTGGTTCCGAGGTAGCACGGGTAGAAATGCCCGCTTGGTTGCTAGAGGAGCCAGCTTTATTAGAACAATCCCTAGGGTTGATCCTCGATCAAGTATATAAAGGCTTTGGTTACCCCGTCTCGATCGCGGAGGCCCACAACCAAGCGGTAGTTAGAGGCGGCGATCGGCAAAGATTTTTGCCCTGCTAGAAAATATGATGATCAAACAGGGCCTTACCAATGTAAAAACCTCCTACAAAGAAGCCCGTAAGCGCAACAGTATCGCTTAGGGCTGATGTCTAAAGCCCCCCTGCCACCCATGCTGGGGGAGAAATTCCTGAAAAAGCATTAAAAGTCCCCCAAATTTGGAAATTTAGGGGGCAAAATGCAAATTTAATTAACTTTATAAACAGCCTCTTAGGAATAAGAATTTAATAACATCTAAAACTTAAATATCGATGGTTTACGCTCCCTTGAAGGATACCGTACAAATTTCTAAGTTATTTAATTCACGATCCTTAGAAGATGTTTGAAAAGCCCCCCTTGCCCCCTAGTCTGGGGGAAATTACCTAGATTTTTAAGCAATTAAGTCCCCCAAGTTGGGGGATTTAGGGAGCGACTCCACAACATTTGATACTTTTCAAACACATTCTTAAGGCAATTTTTTATAGGATGGTGATCCTAAGTCGATTGATTTAATTTATCAAGTTGGCTCAACGCTTGATCCAAATTAAGGGGTTCTTTGCCTGGGCTCGCCTTCCCCATCACCGATTGCATTCCCTCGATCGTAGAAACCAAACTGTTCGGATCCATAAACATGACTTTGCTACTGCCACTTTGACCGATGGTGCTACCCATATCCAAGTAACTCTGAGCCAAAATAAACTTTAATGCCTCATGGGCTTTCGGATCATTATTTAACTCACTAGCCACAATTTGAATCGCCTTGGCTGTAGCTTGAGCTTTTAACACTTGCTCCTGTTGCACCGCTTGAGCTTGAAGAATCGTAGATTCCTTTTTTGCCTCTGCCGCTAAGATAGCAGCCTTTTTCTCCGCTTCCGCTTCTAACACGTTCGCCTCAGCCCGTCCTTCCGCCGAATTAATCGCCGCCGCTTTTTCCCCTTCTGACGTAAGAATAGCTGCCCGTTTTCTGCGTTCTGCGGACATTTGCAGTTCCATGGAATCCATCACCGCTTTTGAAGGCACAATATCCCGTAGTTCAACCCTGGTCACCTTCACCCCCCAAGGATCCGTCGCCACATCCAATTCCCTCAGCAACAATTCATTAACTTCGGTGCGGGCTGTAAAAGTTTGATCCAATTCCAATTGGCCCATCTCTGAGCGAATTTGGGTTAACACTAAATTCACCATGGCTTGTCTCAGGTTTTCGACCTTGTAGTAAGCCTTATACATATCCACAATACACCAATAGACCACCGCATCCACCGTGATACTGACGTTATCTTTGGTGATACAACCCTGGGGAGGAATATCTAAAACTTTCTCCCGAATGGTCTCCTGATAGACAATTTTGTCGATAAAAGGAGTAACCACATTCAATCCAGGGCCTAGTTTTTTCTTATAGCTACCCAAACTTTCCACTAAGTATTCATTTTTTTCGCTCACAATTTTGATCGAACCCAAAAATGCGGCTGAAAAGAACACCGCTATTACTGTAATAAACGGGCCCATACATTTAACTCCTGAAAAACGATAATTGCTATTGTTGCTGCTATTTTAATGGCAATTTTTCTGGTTACATCTAAAGATGAAGTTAAGTTATGCTCCGTCGTAGAAATTTTACGACAGGCAGATTTACGCAATATTTTGTAAAAAAAGTCCTTAACAGATCAAGAAATATCATCAAAGTTCATAGTAACGGTAAGCAATCTAAAGATTTTCCATAATCCGGTAGGGGCTTCTAGCATCTTCATTACCATGATGGAGGCATTATTTTTTTGATAGATCCCTAGAGATATAGCTTAGAGCTTATGAAAAGAACCTTTGGTGTAATTGGTTTAGCGGTAATGGGTGAAAACCTCGCCCTTAATGTGGAAAGTAGAGGCTTTCCGATCGCTGTCTATAACCGTACCAGCGCAAAAACTGAGGCCTTTATGGCCACGAGGGCGGTAGGTAAGGATATAAAAGCAGCCTACTCCCTTGAAGAATTTGTCCAGACCCTTGAGCGGCCCCGCAAAATTTTAGTGATGGTGAAAGCGGGGGGCCCGGTGGATGGAGTGATTCAAGATTTAAAACCCTTACTAGAAGAAGGGGATATGATTATTGATGGAGGCAATTCCCTCTATCAAGATACAGAGCGGCGTACCCAGGAATTAGAGGCTAGTGGCCTAGGCTTTGTCGGCATGGGGGTCAGTGGTGGGGAAGAAGGAGCATTAAATGGCCCCAGTTTGATGCCCGGAGGCACCGCCAGTGCTTACCAAGAATTAGAACCGATCGTGACTAAAATCGCCGCCCAGGTGGATGAAGGCCCCTGTGTAACCTATATTGGGCCCGGTGGTGCCGGTCATTACGTCAAGATGGTGCACAATGGCATCGAATACGGTGATATGCAACTGATCGCCGAAGCCTATGACATTCTCCATCAGGGGGTGGGGGTCACCAATGAAGAACTGCACACCACCTTTGCCGCATGGAATAAAACCGAAGAGTTAGATTCCTTTTTGATTGAAATTACCACTGATATTTTTAAGCAAAAGGATGATCAAGGGGATGGTTTTCTCCTAGATAAAATCATGGACTCCGCTGGTCAAAAAGGGACAGGTCGTTGGACAGTGGTCAGTTCCCTAGAGTTAGGGGTACCAATTCCTACTATGTATGCGGCGGTTAATGCGCGGGTTATTTCTTCGTTTAAGGAGGAGCGCATGGTGGCATCGAAGGAGCTAACCGGTGTGGTGGGTTCTTTTACTGGGGATAAAATGGATTTTATTGATAAGGTGCGGGATGCCCTTTATTGTTCCAAAATGTGTTCCTATGCCCAGGGCATGGCTTTGCTGGCTAAGGCTTCTGAGGAGTTTAAGTATGATCTGAAACTGGGGGAAATTGCCCGGATTTGGAAGGGTGGCTGCATTATTAAAGCGGGCTTTTTGGGCAAAATTAAAAAGGCTTTTGATGATAACCCCAGTTTGCCTAATCTGTTATTGGCACCGGAGTTTAAACAATCGATCCTCGATCGCCAATCTGCTTGGCGGGAAGTAATTGTCACAGCGAATCAATTGGGGATTCCTGTGCCAGCGTTTAGTGCGTCCTTGGATTACTTTGATAGCTATCGCAGCGATCGTTTACCCCAAAATATTACCCAAGCCCAACGGGATTATTTTGGAGCCCACACCTATGAGCGCACAGATAAACCTAGGGGGGAATTTTTCCACACAGAATGGGGTAAATAAATTGCTGGGGATTACCCTAAACCCTAATTAAACGCCATCAGCCTCCTGGTATTACGGGGGCTGTTTTTTTGGGAGTTCCTTCAACCTTTATCAATAAGATCTATGATGGGAGAAAATAATTTAGACGAACAAAATCATGAAAAAGTGGAGTTTCCTAGCCGCGATCGCAGCGGTCGGAGTTGGCGGTGCAGCAACCTGGGGGCTAGGCTCTTTTGTCTATCAAAAAATATTTGGCGGTGAAGAACTAACCCTGTCCCAAGGCACAGCATTGATGCCAGAGAATGCCCTAATGGCTGGTTTAATTGATTTGGAAAGTGGAGATTTAGAAGCAAATATTGAATCCTTAAATAAGCTAACCAAGGATGAGTTTGGCCAAGGGTGGAAAGCCCTTAACCAAGAGCTATTTAATAATCCAGATATTACCTATGAAAAGGATATTTCCCCATGGTTAGGCCAATATCTTTTTTGCCTTATTACCTGAACCAGAAGGCCCTGAGCCCGTGATCATCGCGGGGATCAAAGATAAGCTCCAAGCCCTGAGTTTTGCAAGCAAAATGGATGGAGAGGAAAAGCCCACCACCTATGACTATAAAGGGGTAGAAGTTAGTACAACTACTAATAATGCGTTTGCGGTGCTAGACGATTTTATTGTGGTCGCTCCTGTCCCGGCGCTAGTGGAAAAAATAATTGATACGGAGCAAGGGGCCCCCTCTTTGCAGGATCAGGGCATTGAGCCTCAATTTTCCCTTGATCAGCCTTTTATCCAGGCATTTATTCCTAGTTACGCTAACTTAATGACACTGGCAACGGCAGAGCAAGGTGCCCAAGGCCTTTCCCCCCAGTTACAAGCAAGTTTAAGCATGATTAGTAATATCGGTTATGCCTTAGATTTTGAAGATAATCAAATTCAGATCCAAGGCACTATGGATATTGATCCTGCCGCGATCTCTAAACAACAACCGACTATGTTCACTTCCACGGCGATCAAAAAATTACCGGCGGATACATTAATGATGGTGAATATGGATTTGAGTCGTTTTAACCAAGGGTGGAGTGCCATGGTGGAAGCGTCCCAAGAGATCCCAGAAAGTAAGCGTGTCTTTGATGGGATACGTAATCTGGTGAAGCGTTTTACTGGCTTAAATCTAGAAGAGGATTTAGTTAACTGGATGGATGAGGAATTTGCCCTGGCCATTATCCCTAGCTCTAAACCCCTCGTCCCCCAGTTTCCGATTAGCGGTAATTTTTTGGTGGGTACCAGTAAACCCGCCGAAGCAACTAAAAGCCTGACTAAACTGGATAGTTTTATCCAAAAAAGTGTACGCCCCAACATGGTCAATAAAAGCCAAACGAAGGTGGACGGCAAAGACATAACCCAATGGGATACTTTCCAAAAACAAACTGTATTTTCCTATGGTTGGTTAGACAAAAACACCCTCTTAACTTCGATCGGGGATAGTGTGGGTAATACCGCGATCGGTAAAGGACAAAGCCTTGATCAAAACCCGAAGTTTAAGGAGTTAGCCAGTCAATTTCCCCAGAAAAACTTTGGTTATTTTTATTGGAATTTAGCGGATAGCGTTAAACTGATTCCCCCCGCCCAATTACAGTTGAGCACCCCTGGTCAGCAAAGTTTTATTCAATCCCTTGATGCTGCCCTCACCACCTCGTTTTTCCTGGATGACGATACGATCGAATATAACTCCATCATTACCCTATCTCCACCGGAATCCCAGAATTAATTAATCTCCCCTGGCCATAATCATTTTCCGCCAATGGATTAACATCGTCTCAACGCCATCCTCGCGTCCCGATCCCCCATCAGTGGAACCAGGGGTAAAGGCTCGATCGCCAATTATCACTATAGAATTTTGAGAGATTTCAAGTAAGTAATACCTTTTGCCTTTCACCTTTTACCTTATAAAAAAATCTTGATCAAGTCAGGTTTTCTTAATACCAAATTATCTGTTTAACATTACAAACGTGAAACTCCCAGAATTTTTAGCCATGTTCAATTTATTAACTGTGTGAGGTTTTCCTTCAATTATGATCATGCGTGACCTTCGCCAAAACTATGAGTTTGGTACATTAACTAGAGCTAATGCCCACCCCGATCCATTTGCTCAATTTGAAACGTGGTTCCAGGATGCTCTTAAAGCAGACATTGTAGAACCCAACGCCATGACCTTGGCCACCATTTCCCCAGAGGGTAAAGTTAATGCCCGCATTGTCCTTTTGAAGGTATGCGATCGCCGGGGTTTCACTTTTTTTACTAATTATCAAAGTCAGAAGGGGCAAGATTTAACTGCAAACCCCCAAGCAAGCCTTGTTTTTTGGTGGGATCGGTTAGAGCGTCAAGTTCGGGTGGAAGGCGCGGTGATTAAAATTGCCCCAGCAGAATCCGATGAGTATTTTTATGCCCGGCCGAAGTCGTCCCAAGTGGGGGCCTGGGCTTCTCCCCAAAGTGCAGTGATTAAGGATCGAACGGAATTAGAAGCTAATTTTGAACGGTACGATCGCCAGGAAGAAACCATGGTGCGGCCTCCCCATTGGGGTGGGTTTCGGGTGATTCCTACCGAGATCGAGTTTTGGCAAGGCCGCCCTTCCCGCCTCCACGATCGCTTGAAATACACGTTGATGGAGGATCAAACCTGGCGGATTGATCGCTTAGCCCCTTAGGATCGTGAATTAAATAACTTAAAAATTTGTAGGGTATCCTTCAAGGGAGCGTAACCCATCGATATTTATAGTTAATTTAATTTAAAATGGGATAGTTATTTATTGCTATGAGATGCTTTTAGCTCTATTTATTTCCCGTAATTATCCAAAAAGACTATAAGTTTTAGATGTTATTAAATTCTTATTCCTTAGGAAAAATTTGAGCGATCGTTCTCAGGCTAATATTTTTGTGGTTTGAGCTGCTCCCAAGGGTTGTGATGGGTCAACTTCCATAGATATAGTCAATTTAATTTAGTATGGGATGGGATGGTTATTTCTTGCTATCCAATGCTTTCAGCTCCATTTATTTTCCGTAATTATTCAAAAAGACTATAACTAGGGATATTGGGATAATCGGGCCGCGATCGCTTGGCGTAGATCCGTCTGTACTTGGTCAGGAGGGCGGTTTGCGTCAATGGTCACTACGCGATCGGGGTGGGCGAGGGCCAACGCTTGAAAACCCTCCCTAACCCGGCGGTGAAAATCCAGGGATTCCTGTTCAATGCGATCGCCACCGGAGTAATTACCTTGAAGTCCCCGGGCCCTTTTTACCCCCTGACTTACGTCCACATCTAACCACAGGGTCAGATCACTGGTTAAGCCGGTGGTAGCGATCGCGTTTAATTGCTCGATGAGGGTTAAATCCAATTGGCGGCCGTATCCTTGGTAAGCCACGGTGGAATCGGTGTAACGATCGCTCAACACAATACCCCCCTGGGCTAAATGGGGTTTAATCTGCTCCTCCACATGCTGGGCGCGATCGGCCGCATATAACAATAATTCCGTGAGGGGAACCATGGGGTTATCTGGGTTTAACAGCATTTGTCTGATCCCCTGGCCTAGGGCTGTGCCCCCCGGTTGACGGGTAACCAGTAAAGGGCGATCGGCGTAGGTGGTAGTTAACCATTGAGTAGTTAAGGCAATTTGAGTGGTTTTCCCAGCCCCTTCCGTCCCCTCCACCACAATAAATTTTCCTGGATGACCCATCGTCAATCTTGATTACTCCTATGTTTGATTTCGTAACCCATCGCTGTAGCCCAATCATGATTGGGGGTTAACTATCGGGGTCAAGTATTATCGACCCCTACAGGATAGGACAAATTTTTCCCCCATGAGGAGCGATGAAACTGGAATCATCTCCTTTGAAATGATCGATCGCGAACCTCCCCCACAAGCTAATTTTTGATCGTCGGGTTAGGTGGATAGCGATCGCTCCAGGGTTGGGCCTGCTCCAATTGAGCGGCTAGAGCATATAACAACCTTTCATTACCAAAGGCGGCCCCGATTTGGATTCCTAAGGGTAAGTTATCTTGACTCCACCACAGGGGCACATTCATGGCGGGGTTGCCACTAACGTTATACAACGCAGCAAAAGCCCCATAGGGTAAGCATTCCCCTAGATAGCGATCGAAGTTAAAATCATCGCCGCCGGTTTGACAATCGGAAATGGGGTAGGGATATTTAGCGATCGTGGGGGTCATTAAACAATCATACTCTGCAAAAAAATGGGCTAGCTGGGCTGTCACTTGATGGGTGTATTGAATGGCTAGACCATATTCTGCGGCGGAACATTGGGCCCCGATCGCGCCAAAAGCTTGGGTATGGGGTTCAAAGGGCAATTGGGAAAGGGGGGTTTGGGTTAATTTGGCTAAAGTTTGCATCAATAAATAGGTATTAACCCCAATGATAATGTTCAAATTTTGGGTAAATAATTGTCCATCAATGGAAAAATTAGCTTCCCTTACTTGGTGCCCTAAATCCGTTAACAATTGGGCTGTTTTGGTCACAGCTTCGGCCTGCTCCGGCGCGATCGCTTCCCCAAAATAGGTTTGGGTCATGAAGGCAATGTTCAGGGGTTGGGGGGGTTGGGTGGTGGCCGATAAAAAAGTTCCGGAGGGTGGAGCCACTTGATAAGGAGCCCCTAATTCCGGCCCGGCAGTGGCATCCATTAACGCGGCGTTGTCCCGCACCGAGCGACTAATGCCATGGTTTCCCCCCAGGCCATTCCAAATTTCCCCCACATTGGGCCCCACCGGAATTCTGGCCCGGGTTGGTTTCATGGCAAAGGTGCCACAACAGGCCGACGGTACCCGCAAGGACCCCCCCCATCACTGCCATGGGCCAGGGGGATCATTCGACTACTCACCGCGATCGTGCCCCCCCGCTGGAGCCCCCCCATGTTCATAGCCCGATGCCAAGGGTTATAGCTTTGGCCCGTCAACGCAGAACTGGTGTTATAACTTAACCCAAACTCTGGGCTGGTGGTACTGCCCATAATCACCAAACCGGCTTGTTTATAGCGTTTGGTGAGTTCGTTATCGTAGGGGGCAAGGAAGTTATAACCCACCGCCCTCGTGCCCATGGTGCTGGGTAACCCTTCACACCATAATCCCAAATCTTTAATTAAAAATGGTACTCCCTGGAACGGGCCAGGGGGTAATCCTGCTGCGATCGCGTCCCGGCCATAATCGTAGGCTTTATGGCTCAGGGCCCGGTAATGGGGATCGAGGCGTTCAATGCGATCAATGGCAGTTTCCCATAGGTCTAGGGGGGTAACTTCTCCTTGGGCGATCAAAGCAGCTAAACCTAGGGCATCGTAGCGATCGTAGTCGGGGAATAGGGCCATGGTTTTGTTGGAGTGGGAAAACTAAATAACCAATGATAAAAGTACTTCTAGGGTTGAGGCCAAGGATCAAGCCATTTCATTAACAGTCCATCTTTGAATTTTCGAGAGTTTCAAGTAATAATAGTTCGGAGTTCGGACGCTTTTTCGAGCAAGCTCTGAAACCATTGGTCTATCTTTGGCTAGAACATCGTGATCGAGACCTAAAACCCATATTCTGCCGTTGACTACCAACAATTGTCCGGAGTATTGAAGTATAGTATTTTTGAATAATTACGGGAAATAAATAGAGCTAAAAGCTTTGTATTACAAGAAATAAAGCATTCCCATACTTAGTTAAATCAACTATAAGTCCTGGTTAAAAAAATCAACAATTAATTTCACCCCAGTTAGAGTAGTAGTAGCTATGGCTGATTTCCCATTGCTTCACCCTAGAGCCTGTTTCCCTTGTCATCGAAACTACGGAGCAAGGTAATTGATCAAAGAAAAACGAATATCGTCCCCTATATTCATAATTGCCACATCAGGATGGTCAGGGGTCAAATAGTCTAAGTTTTGTTCCAAGCCCGTTAATAAAAAGTCATTGATGGCGATCGTGTAAGTTGCTGAAGGTTCCACAAGGCGATCGCCGATTAACCACCCCCCATCAGTAGGGGTAACGTTAGCAGTTTGGAGATAGCCCCCATTGCCCATATTGGCTAGACCTTGGTTCAACACTTGCTGCAACAATGCTCCTTTCATCCCCACCGTCATAATTTTGCCCCCAAAGGGCATGATGCGAATAATGTCATATTGGGTTAGTTCCCCAGGGGGTAGGACATCATCAATGCGAATCATGCCACCATTGAAAATTGCCACCTCGGCCTCAGGGGTACTAGCTAACATGCCCGCCGCGATCGCTTCCGTTAGGGTTGTGGGCTGATTACGAACGCTTGACTCCAAACCATCTAACGGTGCTGGGATCGTTGCTACTACTTCCTCTGGCATAAAACCATTGGCACGAAAAGCCTCAAAGCTGACATTAACCCAATTATTCACAATCTCGGCTAGGGCGGGCTGCTCGGATAAATTTCCATCAATGGGTTTTAATTGGGAGTGAATCTCAAGGTGATCAGTGGCTGTGTCGTAGCTTAATCGATGAATATAGACCGTGCGGCCATTGCCATCGGCTTTAAAAATTGGAGTAAATCATCCCCGCGCCAAGCTTGGATGTTTTCATGTTCATGGCCCCCTAAAATGAGATCAATTTCAGGAATGGTAACAGCTAGCTTCTCATCGTCCTCTAAGGCTAGGTGGGTAACGGCCACAATTACATCGACATCGGTTTGTTCTTTGATCCCCTCGATGTCCCGTTTTATGGTCATAAAAGGATCATCATAGGACACATAATCCTTAGGGTTACTATCTAACGTGGCCCCCACTAGACCCACGGTAATCATGGCCTCTTCCCCACGGATGGAGAGAAGAAGAGAAGACGGAACCCCAGGAAAGGCTTGGCCCTGGTTATCTAAGACATTTCCAGAAAACCACTGGAATTGTGACTCTGCTAAACGTTGATAAAATTGATGTTCTTTGAGGTCAAATTCATGGTTCCCAAAGGTGGCAAAATCTAAACCCATGGCATTCATGACCGCCACCATTTGGGCCCCCGCGATCGCTTCCCCATCAATTTTGGCTGTTCCTAGGGCTGAGGGACTTAACATATCCCCAGCAATTAAGGTAAACGTATTGGGATTTTCTGCGATTAGTTGTTCTCGTAGGGTGGCAATCCTGGCTAAACCTCCACTTTTGCCACTGGAAACTGGGGTGATTTCATAGACATCGTTTAGTTGTAATAGGGTAAACCTGATTATTTCTGCTTGTACCGGATTACCCACAACAACGGAGACTAACATCGCGGCCAAAATGGAGGCAGATAATTTCATGGCATCAAATCCGTTTAACAACAAGGAACATTAGCTTCACCGTACTACAGCGATCGCTTAATCAAAATGACCGTAACAATCTCTTTAGTTCCCATGAGAATTTATCGCTACGGCCATAAACATCAAGTTATTTAGCCGATGTCCCATTTAACATAGGATGATGGTGGCAAGATCATAGATTAGGATCTTAACTAGATTTATTTGCTGATCCTGTTGAAATAATTTTTTAAATAATTTTTTAAATATTATTTAGATTATTTAGATTATTTAGAATGTGTTTGAAAAGTATCAAATGTTGTGGAGTCGCCCCCTAAATCCTCCAACTTGGGGGACTTAATTGCTTAAAAAGCTAGGTGATTTTCCCCAGACTAGGGGGCAAGGGGGGGCTTTTCAAACATCTTCTTAGAAAATACTTTAAATAATATTGGCATCATTTTGGCATCGTATTGGCATCATTTATTTAATTCCGGTGTGAGTGATTTATCCATGGCAAATCCTGAGCATAAGCAAAAAAATAACGAGTTTACTCGGCTTTGGCAGAATATTAAAAACCGGAACGATCGCAGGATTAGATCAAGTTACTAAAACTGCTACGGGCTGGTTCACCATCAAAGAGGAAGATTTATCGGAAATTTTAGCCCAGGTAAAGGAGCAGTTACCCACCACCGAAGCGATCTTGTTCGGAAAAACCCAATCGGGCAAAAGCTCCATTGTGCGAGCCATTACGGGGGTATCGGCGGAAATTATTGGGGAGGGTTATCGCCCCCATACCCAACATACCAGTCGTTATCTTTATCCCACGGATGATCTGCCCTTGATTACGTTTACCGATACGGTGGGCCTAGGAGATGTAAATCAAAGTTCTGCCGCGATCGCGGAGGAAATCATTAAGGATTTAGGCCAGGAGACGGCTAAAGCAGCCATTTTAATTGTGACGATCAGAAGTAATGATTTTGCCACAGCTAGTCTCATTGAGACCCTCAAGAGCATTCGTCATCAATATCCCCAGCTTCCTTGTTTATTGGCTATTACCTGTGTTCATGAATTGTATCCCCCTACCATGGAGGATCATCCGGCCTATCCGCCCCAGTTGGACGCGGTGACTAGGGCGATCACCCAATTAGAACAGGATTTTGCAGGGTTATACGATCGCTCAGTGGTGGTGGACTTTACCCTAGAAGCAGATGATTTTGAACCGATGTTTTACGGGATTGAGGCCTTTGGAGAACAGTTAGCGGAACTATTGCCCGCAGCGGAAGCCCAAACCATCCATGATTTACTCGATCGGGACTGGGACAATCAATTAGGGAATATTTATCGAGATACGGCCCGCCGTTATTTGGTGGTATTTTCCGCAGCGGCGGCTACCATAGCTGCCGTACCTTTCCCGATCGCTACCATGCCCGCTTTGACTGCGGTGCAAGTATCCATGGTGGCCGTAATTGCCAAACTATATAACCAAAAATTAAATTTAGGCCAAGCAGGGGGAGTGGTGAGCGCGATCGCGGGGGGATTTTTAGCTCAAATGGTAGGCCGGGAACTGGTGAAATTTATTCCCGTGTTTGGTTCGGTGGTGGCGGCTTCCTGGGCTGCGGCCTATACCTGGGCCCTAGGAGAAGGAGCTTGTGTTTATTTTGGGGATTTGATGGGGGGGAAAAAAACCAGATCCGGCCAAAAATCCAAGAGGTCATGGCAACGGCCTTTGCCGATGCAAAAATTCGTTTTAAAGCCCTAGGGCAAGATCAACAAGATCAAACAGAAAAACCGGAAAGCTAATACTTTTGAGTTACGGCAATGGAAGAGGAAAGTTTTAAATGAAAAATTTTAGGTAGTCCGATAGAACCCATTTGGTATCTATCGGTAGATTTGTAATGATTGAACTGTATTGATTTCATACTGATCGGGTTCATGTTGATTACGGTTTGTTCGGCTCAAGTCTTACGGTGCATTGACCGTTAAAAGAGATATACCTGAAAGCCTTATTGTTCAAGATCAAGATCTCAAATGGGTTCTATACAAGTAAGGATCAGGAAGATTAAACCTCTTGATCATCAATTATCCTGGGTTTAAATATCCTTACAGCTTTAGCACTATCAAATTTTAAGCAAGCTTATCTGCTGGGACTTAAACCTAAAAGGGTCAGAACTTACGCGCAAGCCCCCTAAATTCCTAAAATTTGGGGGACTTACTGGAACGATTGTCCCCAAACATCATGGTTTCCAGGACAGAATCGAGATTTTTGCGTAAGTCCTGAATCTATACCCCTAAATCCTGAAGGGCTAGACGAATTTGTTCAATACGGCGGCGGTTAACTCCTAAATCCGATTCCCCTAAACGGGCAGCCGAGCGCACCTGAATTACCTTAGCATCCTGGGGTAAATAGAATTCTAGATCATCCACAAACCCAAGCAGTTTACTACTAGACTCGGCACGAATGTAATCCTCCGTAGTTTGGACAATTTTAGTGCGGGGTACCACAGCAATTACTTTTTCTAAAATTGCTTTGACTTCTTCGCGATCGCCTTGGTAAGTTAATGGCTCAATGGTATGTTCCCCATCTCCCCCTTGGCTAACCACACAATTGGGGGTACTAGGACAGGGTTTGAGGGTGCCCGCTTTAAGGCCTAAATCTTTGGGGGCGGTACCGGCGAATT
Source organism: Synechococcaceae cyanobacterium RL_1_2 (assembly GCA_012033095.1). Taxonomy (GTDB): domain Bacteria; phylum Cyanobacteriota; class Cyanobacteriia; order Cyanobacteriales; family JAAUPO01; genus JAAUPO01. Next base: position 17,671 of record JAAUPO010000005.1, read on the forward strand.
CTACTAGGCTGGCCATGGTTGGGGCGGGTTGGGCATAAACAACCCCAGTACTGAAAAAGCTGAGCATAATCGCGATCGCGATCGAAATCAATGGTTTAATAAATTTCATAGACTTGTATAAGCAATATTTAAAAGTGGAAGCTGCCATGGGATATATTATCGCTACCTTCTATCGGTTTGTCGCGCTGCCAGATTATGAGCAACTACGACCCCAATTAAAAGAAGTGGGCATTGATTATGGCATCAAAGGCACCATTTTATTAGCGGAAGAAGGAATTAACTCCACGATCGCCGGCTCAAGGGAAGCCATTGATCAATTTTTGGCCTATTTAAAACAAGATCAACGCTTCAAGGATTTGACCCATAAAGAATCCGAAGCCGAACTATGTCCTTTTTATCGGTTTAAAGTCCGACTCAAACAAGAAATCGTCACCCTCGGCCAACCAGAGGCTAATCCAACTAAATTGGTCGGTCAGTACGTCAAGCCCCAAGACTGGAATGATTTAATTGCAGATCCAGAGGTGGTGTTAGTGGATACCCGCAACGACTACGAAGTGGAACTAGGGACTTTTGATGGAGCCATTAACCCCCACACCGATAGGTTTCGCCAGTTCCCTGAGTACGTTGATCAAAATTTAGACCCCGCAAAAACCCCTAAAGTAGCAATGTTTTGTACTGGGGGTATCCGTTGCGAAAAAGCGACTTCTTTCATGTTAAGCAAAGGCTTTAAAGAGGTTTATCACCTAGAAGGGGGCATTTTAAAATATTTGGAAGAAGTGCCAGAAGAACAAAGTTTATGGCAAGGGGAATGTTTTGTTTTTGACCAACGGGTGAGCGTTAACCATAACCTCAAAGAAGGGGATTATGAATTATGTTTTGGTTGTGGCCACCCCATCACCGCAGAAGATAAGCGATCGCCCCATTATGAAGATG
>JAAUPO010000187.1 GCA_012033095.1 Synechococcaceae cyanobacterium RL_1_2
AAATGAATTCCATTTCCTGCCAGGTATTTTTGGTCCCTCGATGCTAACTAGGGGAATACCCCAATCCAATCGAACTGTAAATTTATCCTTCGTATTCCAAAGTAAACCGAGTCCCACGGAAGAAAGGGTGCTCTTAGCTGGGGCGGCCATGGCTTTGTCATTCCAAATCGTGCCAATGTCAAAAAAAGGCACAAGCTGAACCACCGTACCCCATTGACTAATGCGGGCAAAGGGTAAACGGACTTCAGCGGAGGCGAAGATGCCATTATCGGCTAAAAATGCGTCTTGGCGATATCCACGCACATTATTCCCCCCCCTAAACCAAACTGTTCTAAGGTATTAACCGCCTCAGAGGCTAATTGTACATCCCCTCGGATTAAGAAGGTGGTGTCGCGATCGAGTAATTTTAGGTATTGAGCTTGGCCCCGCCATGCCACAAATTTTCCATCGGGCTGGGCATTAGTGGAGGGGATCGGTTCAGTAGCATCAAAGATATCCAGACCAACGCTAAATTGGGATCTCAACGCAATTACATCTTCATTGGTGCGCCGAGTCCAGTCCTGGAAAATCTCAACATTGATAACCTCGTCTCCCCATTATCATCGGAACCTAGGGAAGGAAAGGGTAAATTATCCGCGAGGGTGGTTTTACTGCTACGGCGGTCAAAGGCAATCCCTAGGGCGATTTCTTCACCGGGTTTACGGTATAGGGGTTGACGCAAGCTTAGGCTGTAATCATCGGAATTAGATTTAATATTGACTGCATCAAAGGGTTCTTCAATTACCTGGTTATCGGAATGGCGATAGCAAAACTGAGGGTTCCTTCTTCAGCATTAAGGGGAATGCGATAGGCTAATTCATCTAGGGTGTCGCTACCTTCGGTTTTAACGTAAGCCAAGGACAGTTCATCTCCGCTGGCCCATAGGCTGGATCGGCTTAATCGAGCTTGGGCCCTTAAGGTACCGACACTAGGGGAGCGACCATTATCAAATTTGGCATAGCTATGGAAACGCTTGGTTTCTTTGATGTCTAGATCTAGAATGCTGGTGCCGAGGGTGGTGCCGGTGGTTAATTCCGCAGAAATATTATCAATATTTGGATTCAGCTGAAGTAACTGTAGGGAATCCACTAGGTTATTAACATTTACCGGTACGGCCGTGCCCCGACCTAAGCGATCGCGGATATAGTCTTCAGAAAGATGGTTTAAACCCGCGATGGAAATATCCGCCAAACTCCCCTCTAGTACTTCTATTTGAACAAAGCCATCGGCGATCGTTTGGGGGGGAATATAAGCTCCGGTGGTGATATAGCCATTATCAATATAGAGCTTCGTAATTTCATCTTGGGCCCGCAGTAATTCCACAAAGGAAATAGGACGATTGAGATAATCCTTAACTACTTCATTAATTTGCTCAGGGGAAAAATATCACTGCCCGATACCCTAAAACCTTTGATTTCAACTTGACCAGGAATATTCTCTGGTAACGGCGACAATGGATCTGACTCTCCCCCGGCGATCGCAATAATTGATCCAACGACGGTAGCAGTTGGGGATCTTCAAACTCCACATCCTGTCTTTCTGGGGTAAAAGTCGGGTTAAAAGAGTCAGTCCTACTGGGCAACGACAGATTATTATTGCCATCATTGGTCGCGTTTTGGGCAAATACCGGCCCATTCCCCAAGTAAGAACCCAGGGCCACAAGACTGATCAAAGAAATTTTATGCACAGTTCAAAATAAAAGTAAGGCTCAAATATCGCTCAAAGATGGCTCAAAAAGTTAAGGTCCACAGCATTGTTCTACCATAGCTTTTATCCAAAAGATGTGATTTCTTGCTTTAACCCCACGATGTTTTTTCCTAAGTACCCATTTTTGATAAGATTGCCTATTACATATTGACCTTTAGCACTGTTCTATGCACTCATCCCCTAGCCACACTGAACGTTGTACGAAAATCGTTGCTACTATTGGCCCAGCCACTACCAAACCCGATGTCTTAAAGCAACTGATTTTGGCGGGGGCAACCACTCTGCGATTAAATTTCTCCCACGGCACCCATGACGATCACCTCAAAAGTATCCGCCTTATTCGTCAGACTGGTTTTGAGCTGAACCAACCCATTGCCATTCTCCAAGATTTACAGGGCCCTAAAATTAGGTTAGGAACTTTTCCCGATGGGCCAGTGGAAGTTAAACAGGATGACACCTACATCCTCACCAGTCAAAAAACTCCTTGTACCAAAGAAATTGGCTACGTCAGCTACGAAAAACTAGTGGAGGAAGTGCCGACGGGGGCAACCATCCTCCTTGATGATGGCAAAGTAGAGATGGTGGTGGAAAAAGTGGTGCCAACCACCCAAAGCCTATACTGTCGTGTGGTGGTAGGGGGCAAACTGTCCAACAATAAAGGGGTTAATTTTCCTGGGGTCTGCCTTTCCATTAAAGCCCTGACGGATAAAGATCGAGAAGATTTAGTGTTTGGCCTGGATCAGGGGGTGGATTGGGTTGCCCTCAGTTTTGTCCGTAACCCAGCGGACGTGGTTGAAATCAAGGAATTAATTGCCAATGCGGGCAAAAATGTGCCGGTCGTTGTCAAGATTGAAAAGCATGAAGCCATCACTCAAATGGAAGAAATTTTAAGTTTGAGTGATGGGGTGATGATTGCCCGGGGAGATTTAGGGGTGGAGTTACCCGCTGAGGATGTGCCCCTGCTGCAAAAACAATTAATCAATACAGCGAACCGCCTGGGCATTCCCATTATTACGGCTACCCAAATGCTCGATAGCATGGCTTACTGTCCTCGCCCCACCCGTGCAGAGGTATCCGACGTAGCCAACGCGATCCTAGATGGTACCGATGCGGTGATGTTATCCAATGAAACCGCCGTGGGGGATTATCCGATCGAGGCGGTTCGAACCATGGATCGCATCGCCCGTCGCATTGAATCCGATCGCAAACATAATAAGGCTAACTATATTTCCTTAGCCCACCATGATTTTAATCAAAATAAAATTAGTTCCATTCCTAACGCGATCGCCAGTGCGGTGGGTCAAATAGCGGAAACCTTAGGTGCTTCCGCCATTATGAGTTTAACCAAAACCGGAGCAACAGCCCGTAACGTATCTAAATTTAGACCCCAGACCCCCATCCTCGCCGTTACCCCCCATATGGATGTGGCCCGCCAATTACAGTTAGTGTGGGGAGCCCAACCCCTATTGGTAATGGACTTTCCCACCACGAGCGAAACCTTTCAAGCCGCCATTAGCCTCGCCCAAGAAAAACAACTACTGGCCGATGGGGATTTGATTGTGATGACAGCGGGAACCCTCCAGGGAGTACCCGGCTCCACGGATTTAATCAAAGTGGAAGTGGTCACAGCCATGATGGGTAAAGGGGTAGGCATTGGTCATGGATCAGTAACAGGTCGAGCGAGGGTGGCCTCCGGAGTTCAGCAATTAAATGACTTTAGTCCGGGGGACATTTTAGTCGTAAATAAAACTAACGCTGAATATATGGAAATCATCCGCAAAGCAGCGGGCATAGTCACCGAGGAACAGAGTTTAACTAGCCATGCGGCGGTGATTGGTTTACGCCTAGGAATTCCAGTGGTAACCGGCCTGAATAAGGCCATGGAAACCATTCGAGATGGCAGCATCATTACCATTGATGGTCAAAGCGGTATGGTCTATGCCGGGGCAAAAAAAATAATGTCGGCAGCCATGGCCCCATTGATTTACCGATTCCCTAAATAAACCCTACCTTCTCCAAGTAATTTGTTTTACTTGTTAGTTTATTCGCAACATTCGGTAAGCTAGTACCTAAATTATTAACCATTAAAATTTTTATTCGTTAAGCGCAAGCGATAAAATCTTGACTCAATCAGTAGATTTATTCACCCCCAACACCCTAGCCCAAGAGTTAGCCGCCATCCAACAGACTGGTTCCCGGCGCATTGCGATTCTTGGTTCCCGCCACGTACTGATTACCCATCAATACCTGATTGAAATGCTCAGTTATGCCTTGGTAATTGGGGAAAATAAAATCGTCACGTCTGGGGCGACGGGGACTAATTCCGCAGTGATTAAAGGGGCCATGCGAGCGGATCCCAATTCTTTGACGGTAATCCTTCCCCAAAGCCTCGATCGCCAACCCCGTGAGTCAAGGGATCAATTAGGCAATGTGATTAATTTGGTTTCTAAGCCAGAAAATGATCATTTGTCCCTAGGGGAAGCCAGTGCCCTGTGTAACCAAGAGATTATTTCTCGATGTCAGCAGTTAATTTGTTTTGCCTTCCATGACAGCACCACTCTAATTCAAACCTGTAAGGAAGCTGAGGATCAATGTAAAATTGTGACCCTCTTTTATTTTGATTAGTAGTTTTGATTAATAGTATTGATCTATCTCGATTACCACGCCACCACACCGGTTGATCCCCGCGTTGCTGAAGTTGTCCTGGCATTTATGACCGATCAATTTGGCAATGCTAGCAGTGTGGATCATGGAGTGGGCGATCGCAGTCGGGGGGCCGTAGAGCAAGCCCAACGATCCATTGCGGAACTAATCCATTGCCAACCCCAGGAAATTATTTTTACCTCTGGGGCCACCGAGAGTATCAATCTTGCCATCCAAGGGACAGTATTACACCACGAACACCAAGGTAAAATCCCGCGCTTTGCCATTACTGCCGTTGAACATCAGGCTGTCCTTGATACTTGCCAACGGCTCCAACAACAAGGGCGGATTGAACTGTTCATGCTCCCCGTTGATCGCCAAGGGAACCTTAACCTGGATCTAGTCGAAAAACTCTGCTGCCAAGGTTTAGACCTCCTCTGTACCATGGCAGCCAATAACGAAGTGGGTACAATTTACCCCCTCGAAATCCTGGGTAACATCGCCACACGCCATAATATTCCCTTCTTCTGTGATGGCTCCCAAGCTGTGGGTAAAATTCCAATTAATTTTCATGGTTGGGGCATTACTCTATTAGCGATGTCTGGCCATAAACTCTACGCTCCCCAAGGTATCGGTGCCCTCATTTGTCGTCGTGATTATCCCCTGGAACCGTTATTGTTTGGAGGTGGCCATCAACAGGGATTACGCCCCGGTACCTTAAATCTACCCGGGATTGTTGGATTAGGGGAAGCTTGTTGTTTATCCCAAAGGGAAATGGTAGTAGATCACACCGCGATCGCTGCCAAACGTGATTATCTGCAATGCCAACTGATGGGAGCTATCCCAGAACTTGTGGTTAATGGCAATCAAGGCCAACGACTGGCCGGAAACCTCCATATTGCGATCCCTGGGATTCCCCATAGTGCAGTTATTGCCCGCATCCGTCATCAGTTAGCCATCTCCACTGGTTCGGCCTGTAGCAGTGGAACGGTTACCCCTTCCCATGTGCTTCGAGCTATGAATTTACCAGATACCTTGATGGATGGAGCTTTAAGAATTGGGATTGGTAAATTTACTACGGATCAGGAAATTGAGGCGGCGGCGAAAATACTGATCGAAACCATTGGGGTCGTGCGATCGCTGATATAAAGCTGATATAAATAGGACTTACGCCCAAGCCCCCTAAATCCCGCAAAGTAGGGGGACTTTTAATGATTGATTTTTCAAGAATTTCTCCCCCAGCATTGGCATTGGGGGCAAGGGGCTTTATCAATCAGCTCTTAATATCAGCAACAATTGAGATCAAGATTATAGTCAATTTAATTTAAGATGGGAT
>JAAUPO010000188.1 GCA_012033095.1 Synechococcaceae cyanobacterium RL_1_2
CAAGTAAGGATCAGGAAGATTAAACCCCTTGATAATCAATTATCCTGGGGTCTAAATATCCTTACAGCTTTAGCACTACCTTCTAAGGAATAAGAAATTAATAACATCTAAAACTTAAATCCCCATTAGGTTACCTTCACTCGCAGGAGACCCCACAAATTGCTAAGTTATTTAATTCATGATCCTAAGTTATTTAATTCACAATACATTTTTGAAACTCTTCAAAAAATCAAAGATTGGTACTAATGGCCTGCAACGGACAGGTGGGAATACATTGCTCACAGACAATACAAAGATTGGAGCGAAACTTTAAACTAAAATCCCGATCTAAGCTTAAAGCCGTGGTGGGACAAACCCCCGTACATAGACCGCAGTCCACGCAACTGTCCCAATCCACCTGAATTTCTGTATTTATTAAAGACACATGGATATTTTCCGATCGCATCCATTCGATCGCCGCTTCGATCGCATCAATATCCCCTAATAGTTCCAATACAAGGGTTCCCATTTGATTGGGAGCAACTTGGGCCCGAATGATACTAGAAGCAATATTGTAATCCTTAACCAATTGATAGGTAACCGGACGGTGAACAGAGGACTGGGGAAAAGTAAGGGTAACACGCTTTTTCATGGATTTAAACTTTAAAGTGCAATCTAAGCAGCTAGATCAGGAAATACGGATTGAACAGCGGGATGGATTATTTTTCCTGCCTGGACATTAAGACCCTTAGCTAGGGGGAAATTTTTTGATAACGCATCCAAACCATAATCCGCCAGATCTAAAATGTAGGTTACCGTGCTATTACCCAAGGCTTGGGTTGAGGTCTGGGGTACGGCCCCTGGTAGGTTGGGAATACCACAATGTACAATGCCAAACCGATGGTAAGTGGGATGACTGTAGGAGGTAACTTCTAGGGTTTCGATGCATCCTCCTTGATCCACCGCCACATCCATGATCACCAACCCGCTTCCATGGTGCGAACTAAATCCTCAGGTACCAAATTCGGGGCTTTTTGCCCAGGAATCAATACCGCTCCCACTAAAAGATCCGCTTGGGGTACCCAGGTTTCAACGGTGCTGGGGTTACTATAAATTAATTCTGCCCTGGAGCCAAATAGGGTTTCTAGGTAGGCTAAACGATCAACATTGATATCCAAATGGCCACTTTTGCCCCTAAACCGATCGCGGTGCGGGCCGCCTCTGTGCCCACAATCCCACCCCCAAGGATAACGACTTGACCCGGGGCCACCCCTGGCATGGCCCCCAACAACAACCCTTTGCCCCCTTGTTGTTTTTCTAGGTATTTAGCCCCCATCTGCACCGATAAACGGCCGGCCACAATGCTCATCGGGGTTAATAGGGGTAATCGACCGTCCTCTAGTTGTACCGTTTCGTAGCGATCGCGGTGGTTTTAGACTGGAGTAAGGCTTCGGTGAGGGAACGATCCGCCGCTAAATGAAGATAAGTAAAAAGAATTAAATCAGACCTTAAAAATTGGTATTCCTGGGGTAAGGGTTCTTTCACTTTGATCACTAACTCCTGGGCCCAAGCTTCTGCGCCCGTCCCGACAATGGTGGCCCCCACTGCTTCATAATCGCGATCGCTAAAACCAGCCCCAAGACCAGCGGCAGTTTCGACTACCACCTGATGGCCTCGATGCACTAGGATCTTAGCCACACTAGGCATGAGGGCAACTCGCCATTCTTGATCTTTAATTTCTTTCGGAATACCAATACCCATAAATGCATCCCTCCCCAAAGACGGATTGACTCTATCCATGCTACCAAGAACAGATAAAAAAAACCGTACCAGTTAGGACGGTAAATAGACTCCTATGAAATAAGAACAAGAAGTCTTTAGGCTCTCATTTTAGCTAGGGGCAACGATGGTAAATAGGGTTTTAGCTGGATCATCTAACACGGAAACCCCTTCTTCTAAGGTAGATCACTGATACGGTAGTTTTGACCAATATTAACGTTAGTAATGTCAATATCGATAAATTCAGGAATCCCATCGGGGGGGCAGAGCACTTTCACTTCGTTCGTAAATTGCTCCATTAAGCCACCTCTTTTGATCCCGATCGCTGTGCCATGAAATCTAATGGGAACGATAACTTCTAAGGTTTTTTGGTTTTCTACACAGAAAAAACTAATGTGGTAAAGGTTCCGTTTCCAGGGGTGGGATTGCACTTCACGGATTAAAGCCTTGCCATTCCAATTCTGATCCGCAACGTTTACGTCCACTAGAGTGTTATTGATCGAAGCACTTTTGAGTAAGTTGAGGGCTTCTTTATGATCCAAGGTTAAAGCCATGGATTCAGCATCTTTGTGGCCGTAAAGATTGGCGGGAATTAAACCTTCACGACGTAGGGCTTTGGGCTTGGAGCCTTCGGGTCTAGTTTTACATTCAATAGCAACTTGCATGGATTTTATTAATCTCCTGGAATAACAATAGGATTTTTTTATATGGGTAAATTATTGGCTACGATCGAGGTGGATATTAGCCCCGGACTGTAGAAGCAAGGGGATTATCATTACTGTAAAGTAATGCCCTTTTTGGCCCGTGGATCGGGTCTTCTACAATGATGGTTTGTTCCCGACCTGCACCGAGGGAAATAATGGCGATCGGTACTTCCATCAACTCTGCCAGAAAATGTAAATATTCAAGGGCAGCGGCGGGAAGCTCCTCTAGGGAACGACATTGATCCGTTGGCTGTTTCCAGCCCGGCATCGTTTCATAAATGGGGATACACCGGGCAAACTCAGTGGCATTAGTAGGGAAATTGCTGGTTTTAACCCCGTCCACTTCATAGGCCACACAGACTTTAATCTCTTCTAGTTCATCTAACACATCTAATTTAGTGATGGCTAAACAATCTAAACCGTTAATGCGCACCGCATAGCGACCGATCACCGCATCAAACCAACCACAACGGCGACGACGACCTGTGGTTGTACCAAATTCTGCCCCTTTTTCCCCTAGGTGGGCCCCCATCTCATCATGTAATTCCGTAGGAAAAGGGCCTTCCCCTACCCTAGTAGTGTAGGCTTTAGCCACACCAATTACTCGGTCAATAATGGTGGGCCGACCCCAGCCCTACGCAAGCTCCCCCCGCGATCGGGCTAGAGGAAGTGACGTAGGGATAGGTGCCATGATCTAGATCTAGTAAGGTTCCCTGGGCCCCTTCAAATAGGATATTTTTTTTACTTTGAACGTTTTCATAAATCCGTAAAGAACTATCGATGATATGGGGTCTTAGCCGTTCTGCGTAGGCTAAATACTCCTCGATCACCTCCGCCGGATCTAGGGCCTCTAAATTATAAAGCTTCTCTAAAATGACGTTTTTATAATTAATTGTCCATTCAATTTTTTCCGTTAGATCCTTCGGATCCATTAAATCTACGACCCGAATCCCCGTGCGCTCTGATTTATCGGCGTAGGTAGGGCCAATCCCCCGGCCAGTGGTACCAATTTTGCGATCGCCCCGCCGTTCCTCCGAAGCCTGATCGATTAAACGATGGTATGGCATAGTGACGTGGGCACTCTGGGAAATTTTGAGATTTTCCAAAGACACATTCAGGCTCAAAAGTTGATCCATTTCTTCGATGACTACCCGGGGATCAATTACAGTGCCAGAGCCAATAACACATTCCGTATCAGGATATAAAATCCCAGAAGGAATTAAATGTAATTTAAAGGTTTGTCCCTGCACTACCACGGTGTGACCAGCATTGACCCCACCTTGAGAGCGAACGACAACGTCCGCTGACTTACTCAATAAGTCAGTAATTTTCCTTTTCCTTCGTCCCCCCACTGGGCGCCAATAACTACAACGTTAGCCAAGGGTTTTATTCAAATGAAAGTTTACACAAACTACCATTATCTTAATAAACATTGGTTTTGTCAAAATTCTTAATTATTTTTTTCTTTCATCCTAAGTATCAAGGATTCCCAAGGGTTTGCTACAATTAACGGTGCTATTTTCAGAGCTCGTAACCCTTACTCAAAAACTCTAGCGCATTACCCATGGCTAAAATCGAAACTAGAACTGAACCCATGGTCATTAACATGGGCCCCCATCACCCCTTCTATGCACGGTGTACTGAGGTTATTAGTGACCTTAGATGGGGAAGATGTCATTGATTGTGAGCCAGTGATTGGCTATCTCCACCGGGGTATGGAAAAATAGCCGAAAATCGTACTAATGTTATGTATGTGCCCTATGTTAGCCGCTGGGATTATGCAGCGGGCATGTTTAACGAAGCGATCACGGTTAATGCCCCCGAAAAATTAGCGGACATTACAGTACCTAAGCGGGCCCAATATATTCGGGTCATCATGCTGGAGTTAAATCGCATTGCCAATCATTTACTATGGCTTGGCCCGTTCCTCGCTGACGTTGGTGCCCAAACCCCCTTTTTCTATATTTTCAGGGAAAGGGAAATGATTTATGACCTGTGGGAAGCGGCATCGGGCATGAGACTGATTAATAATAATTATTTTCGAGTCGGTGGTGTGGCCGTTGATTTGCCTTATGGTTGGGTTGATAAGTGCGAAGATTTTTGTGATTACTTCCTACCCAAGGTCGATGAATATGAAAAGTTAATTACTAACAACCCTATTTTCCGTCGCCGGGTGGAAGGGATTGGTACGATTACCAGGGAAGAAGCCATTAATTGGGGTCTATCGGGGCCAATGTTACGGGGCTCTGGGGTGAAATGGGATTTACGCAAAGTCGATCATTATGAATGTTACGACGAGCTAGATTGGGACATTCAGTATGAAACCGGTGGGGATTGTTTTGCTCGTTACCTCGTGCGAATCCGGGAAATGAGGGAATCGATCAAAATTATTAAGCAAGCGATGAAGGCTATGCCTGGAGGCCCCTACGAGAACCTTGAAGCTAAACGGATGGCTGAGGGGAAAAAGTCAGAGTATAACGGCTTTGATTACCAGTACATTGCGAAAAAAGTTGCTCCTACCTTCAAAATTCCTGAGGGAGAACATTACGTTCGCTTAGAAAGTGGCAAAGGGGAACTAGGTATCTTTATCATGGGTGATAATAATGTGTTCCCCTGGCGTTGGAAAATTAGAGCCCCGGATTTTAATAATCTGCAAGTTTTACCGGAATTACTTAAAGGGGTTAAGGTGGCCGATATTATGGCTATTCTTGGTAGTATCGATGTGATTATGGGTTCGGTCGATCGCTAAAACCATAATTTTGATAAGTACTTAAATTTGTATGTACTTACTAAAGAAAAATTTTAAAGCCTTGCTTGGGTAATCCCGGTGATCTTGGTAATTCAGGTCTAATCGTAATCAAAAACTTTTTTGAGGTTCCATACCTTATCTGTAACCTCCTTGCCCTAGGGTGAGGGGGTTATACTTTTTGGGAAGGTCAAAACTTATCCAATCGAAATAATGGAGGGGGGTTATGGGTTTTAATTTGTCTTCTAACCAGAATAGTTGGAATGCGATCGCTGGCGCCGTTACTAAAGCCACCGGTCAGGCATTTGTAGTGGAAAATCAGGTTGCGATCAGCGGTGGTTCGATTAACCAAAGTTATCGTATAGAGGGGGGGGAATCGCTCCTATTTTGTGAAGCTCAATGCACCGAGTCAGAGCACCATGTTTACAGCGGAAGCCATGGGACTCAGGCCATGGCCGCCACCAATACCATTAAAAATTCCCCAGGTAATTGGCTCCGGA
>JAAUPO010000189.1 GCA_012033095.1 Synechococcaceae cyanobacterium RL_1_2
GATTTACCTTTGGTGGAACAATCCCTAACCCTTGTTTCAGCCTATGGAGCCTATCTATTATCAGAGGAGCTAGGAGGCTCCGGTGTCATTGGGGTAGTTACGGTGGGGATCATTTTAGGTAATTATGGTTCTCGCATTGGAATGAATCCTCGAACACGGTTATTGGTATCGGAATTTTGGGAATTTTTGGCATTTTTTGTGAATTCCATCGTGTTTTTATTAATCGGTGATCAAATCCAATTTTCTAGTTTAATCAGTAACTTTTATTTGATTGTTGTCGCGATCGCTGCGGTGTTAATCACGAGGATCATTGCAATTTTAGTCCTAGCGAATTTTAGTAATGTGGTTGCCCAGAGTGACATTAACTTTAAAGAGCAAATTATTTTATGGTGGGGGGGCCTAAGGGGGTCGGTGTCGATCGCGATCGCGTTGAGTGTCCCGACTATTTTGGGCGATCGTCAGGAAATTATTGATATTGTCTTTGGAGTTGTCCTATTCACTTTGTTAGTAGAAGGTTTAAGCACCAAGTGGCTATTAAACAAATTAGATTTAATTGGAGATCAATCCCAAAAGCGTCAATATGCCGAACTATTAGCCCAACGCCTAGCCTTCCGACGGGTTAAAGAATATCTTGATAAAATGGATAAACTCCCCGATGTAGATGAAGAATTTTATCAACTAGAACGAAAATTAATTACCAATGAACTAGCGACGGTCACCGATAAACTAGCGAAGATCGAGGAAGAAAAACCAGAACTAAAGGATGTGAGTCGGGAACAGTTACGGGCTAAATTATTAGATATTGAAGCCGATACCTATGCTGAACTCATCCGATCGGGTAGTTTAGACTCCAATCTCTCATCTGTGATCCAGGATATTTTAGTCAGATCGATCGAGGATGAACCCTACAATTTACGCCGATACGATCAGGCAGAGGAGCCGTAACCATGATCGTAATTCTATGTATGGATTGGTTTACACCCCATAGAACTCCCTAAATTTGCAACAAGCCAAGATTAGTTGACTTTTGCTTAGATGAAAATGGAGTTTCCATGCTGTTTCACTGATAAAATTTCACCAACTAAATCCACGTAGGTAGGTGTAAGCATTATGAGTGATCAGCAAAAAATCCCCGTTCGGTATCATTGGAGCATCGGGTTACGGAGGAGTGCAATTAGTCAAAATTTTGCTAGACCATCCCATGGTAGAGATTGTGTACCTAGGGGGCAAAAGTAGTGCGGGCAAGCCCTTTGCTGATCTCTATCCCCATTTTACCCATATTTTTAATCCCATCATGGAAGCGATCGATGTGGATGTGATTGCCGATCGCTGTGAGATTGTCTTTTTAGGGTTGCCCAATGGTATCGCCTGCGATTTAGCCCCCGACCTCGTGGCTAAAGGTTGTAAAGTTTTTGATTTATCCGCTGATTATCGCTTCACCAATCTTGATAACCTACACCGCTTGGTATAAAAAAAGAACGCACCGACAGAAACCTCCAGCAAAAGTGTCTATGGTTTGCCGGAATTATATCGGGAAAAAATTCAGAGCACTGACTTAATTGGCTGTCCAGGGTGCTATTGTACGGCCAGCATCTTAGCCTTGGCTCCCCTCTTTAAACAAGGCTTAATTATGCCAGAAACTGCAATTATTGATGCTAAATCAGGAATTTCTGGGGGTGGTCGTCAAGGTAAAATTAATTTGTTACTAGCTGAAGCGGACAATTCCTTTGCCGCCTACGGTGTGGCCGCCCATCGTCACACGCCAGAAATTGAGCAGATCTGTAGTGATCTAGCGGGGGAAGAAATTTTAGTGCAGTTTACCCCCCACCTCTTACCCATGGTTAGGGGCATTTTATCTACGGTGTATGCCACCTTGCGGGATCCTGGTTTAGTACGGGAAGATTTAATTACTATCTATAATTCTTTCTATCGATCGGCTAATTTTGTGCAAATTATGCCCAACGGCATTTATCCCCAAACCAAATGGGTGATGAATACGAATATGTGCTCCATTGGGATTGAAGTCGATCGTCGCACCGGTCGGGTGATTGTCATGTCAGCGATCGATAATTTACTGAAGGGCCAATCGGGTCAGGCGGTGCAATGTATGAATATTCGCATGGGATGGGATGAAACCTTAGGTTTACCGAAATTAGCGTTTTATCCTTAATCCAGGAAAACCGACCTAGTATGGCTGGGGGTAAATTTACAATCTATGTTCAACTCTTTAACAGGACTTACGCAAAAATTTCGATTCTGTCCTGGGAACCATGATGTTTGGGGATAATCTCAAGCAAGTCCCCCCAATTTGGGGGATGATTTAGGGGCTTGGGCGTAAGTCCTATTTATAAAGCCCCCCTGCCCCTAATGCTGGGGGAGAAATTCCTGAAAAATCATTAAAAGTTTCGCCAATTTGGGGAATTTAGGGGGCAAAATACAAATTCAATTGACTTGATCAACCGCCTCTAAGGATCGTGAATTAAATAACTTAGAAATTTGTAGGGTATCCTTCAAGGGAGCGTAACCCATCGATATTTAAGTTTTAGATGTTATTAAATTTTTATTCCTAAGCAGCAATGCCCTCATACTATTTACTGCTACTTGATAACGAGAGCATCAACTCACGCTATCGAGTACTGGGTAAAAATCAACGATCGCATTAATCTTAAGGAAAATAAAGATAACTCCAACCCATTCAATCATTTGAATTAATATTACAGGGGAGAAAACCCTAGATTATGATCCTTAAACCATTGTTTAAATCCATCGAAAAATCATCTGAGGGTGAGCGTAACTCCCGATCAAAGCTAACTTTCAAAACAATTATTCCTTGGATCAATGAAAATCCTGGATTAACGTTGGGGATGGGAGTGGGGTTAGCAATGGTAATGATCGTAGGTGCGATCGTTGGTACCCAGGTTTATGTCCAAAAGCAAATCGATCGTCGAACGGAGATCGGCCGCCAGGATGAAGCTTTTTTAAAGTTAATGGGTCAGTTAGCTAATTTGCCTGAAACGGCAGTTAAAGAACGACAAACGATTTATTTAGCCCTAGGTCGGCTCCAGGATGATCGGGCCTCTACCTTTTTAGTGGATGCCTTAGCCCAGGAAAATAAGGAGCAGGTGATTCAAGCCTTAGTCCAAGCGATCGTTAATGATGGGTTAGATATTCTGCCAGAAATTAAAGCCCTTAACTTTCAGCTCAGACAACAACTCCAAAGCATTGGAGGAAACAACATTCAGGAAATCAAGAGCCTGAAGCTGCGCTTAAATGGTACCAAACAAGCAATTGTCCAAATTTTACAATTGCACCACCAACAAATAGATACCCCCCTGTCCTTAGACAAAATTGATCTAAATGGGGATGAAACCGGCCAAGATAACTACGCCCCTAATTTGAATCAGCTTGATTTAGCTTCAGTGAGCTTGAAAGGAACATTGATTAGCCAAGGCAATTTTCAACAAAGCGTCTTTTTTCGACAGCACAATAATGAAATTCAAACCACTGATTTAAGTGGAGCTGATCTTAAGGATGGAGACTTTACAGAGGCGAACCTAACCCAGGTAAATTTATCCTTAACGAATTTGATGCGCACCCAGTTCTACCAGGCAAGTTTAAAGGGGGCTAACTTAGAAAAGGCGAATCTCAGTGGTGCCAAATTAGTGATGGCCCAATTGCAAAACACCAATTTTCAAGGGGCTAAGTTAACTGGGGCCATGGTGAATCAGGCTGATTTTACCGATGCGGATCTGGGCCAAGCTTCCCTGGAACAGGTTACAGCGATCGCGACTAATTTTACCCAAGCAAATTTGACCCAGGTTAATTCCCGCAATAGTGATTTCAACCAAGCAAATTTTAGTAAAGCTAATTTGCAAGGAAGCAATTTTACCAATAGTAATTTTAGTTTTGCCAATTTAAGTAAAACCAACCTCAAAGACGCGGATCTGAGCAATGTGGACTTAAGTAAAGCTGATCTAACCGGCGCAAATTTAGATGGGACTGATTTTCGCAATGTGATGTTTGCCAAAAGCCGTACTGATCAATCCTCCGATCCAGCATCAAGTTTTGTTGTCTATCCCTTGAGTGAAGATCAAGCCCAAATTAAAGGGGTCAATTTTAACAAGGTGTTGAATTTAGATACCCGCCAACTCCAATTTATTTGTGCCCAAGGTGGCATCCATAGCCAATGCCAAGATTGAATTTGGTCATCGGATCAAATTAATTGGCGCGATCGCAAATCAGATCCCGATAATGGCCGTCGTGATGGAAGGTAAAATCCTTTACACAACCAAGCTCATTGCAATTAATTAAACCTAATTACATCTAATTTCATTTAATTGCCTATTACCAAGAACAATAAGCTTTCACAATAGGAATAATAAAATCTCAAAACCTCGATCGTCCTAGGCAATATGGTAATTTATTAACATTCAAATATCTTATCGATGGAATAAATATATGCCAGCAGCCGTGGGGGTAATACAAAGTTTAGGCTTCCCTTCCATTTTGGCCGCCGCCGATGCCATGGTGAAAGCGGGACGAGTCACCCTCGTTTACTTCGACAAAGCCGAGCGGGGGGAATTTTTAGTTGCTGTTCGTGGATCCGTTTCTGAAGTTGACCACGCCATGGAAGCAGGACGAGAAGCGGTAAAATCAACTTTTGGAGGGGAATTAGTAAGCCATTACACCGTTCCCAATCCACCGGATAATATTGTAGCGATTTTACCCCTGGAGTTTACCGAAGCTTCCCAGGACTTTTGGGTTTTTAATCCTACGACCTACATCTAATTACCACGTTATACGTTAATTATTTACGATTTAACTTTTACACCTAAGAATTAGAACACCTTTATTATTTTTACTTTTATTTTTTAATCACTTTTAAGGAGAATAACAACTATGCCATCCCAATCTGCGGTGGGTTCGATCGAGACCAAAGGGTTTCCTGGGGTATTAGCAGCGGCTGATGCCATGGTCAAAGCTGGCCGTGTTACCCTTGTAGGTTATATCCGGGTCGGTAGTGCTCGGTTTAATGTCAATATTCGGGGGAGCGTATCCGAGGTAAAAACTGCGATGGCTGCGGGCATTGCGGCGGTAGAAAAAACAGAAGGGGCTACCTTGGAAAGTTGGGTCATTATTCCCCGCCCCCATGAAAATGTGGATACCATTTTACCGATCCATTACACCCCAGAAAGTGAAATTTATCGTCAACGGGTCGAAGGTGGCGGTGCGCCCCTCCAGTCCTTACCAGGCAATAGCTAAAAACTAGGGTCTGTCATCATTTACACCTGAAACTCTTCTTAGGAATAAGAATTTAATAACATCTAAAACTTAAATATCGATGGGTTATGCTCCCTTGAAGGATACCCTACAATTTCTAAGTTATTTAATTCACGATCCTTAGCTAAGGTTTCAGTTTAAAACTTAAAACTATCCTTTCTGAACTAGCTCAGGATCAACGTTTTAATGCTAATTGATGACACTCCCTAAAAGGATGTGTGAAAAGCCCCCCTTGCCCCCCAGTCTGGGGGAAATCACCTAAATTTTAAGCAATTAAGTCCCCCAACTTGGGGGATTTAGAGGCAACTCCACAACATTTGATACTTTTCAAAC
>JAAUPO010000190.1 GCA_012033095.1 Synechococcaceae cyanobacterium RL_1_2
CAAGGGTTACAACATTGCACTATCCATCAAATCATGACGGTTAAACCACTAGCTGTTGTCAAAATATAGTCTTTTTGAATAATTACGGGAAATAAATAGGGCTGAAAGCGTTTCATAAGAAGAAATGACTATCCTATACTAAATTAAATTGACAATAATTAGGACTTACACACAAGCCCCCTAAATCCCCCAAATTTTGGGGACTTACTGGAATGATTGTCCCCAAACATCCTGGTTCCCAGAACAGAATCGAAATTTTTGCGTAAGTCCTGATAACTAAGCCAGGGGATAAACCGTAACGTCTTAACCCATAGGAATTGCCTATGGAATTGAGAACAGCTCTGTAGCCACCATGACCCCATGACCCCAGGGGCAACACGATCGCTCTAATCCTAGGACAACTTACACTACAGGAAAATCCACTTTAAAGGTAGCACCTTGGTTGAGTTCACTCTGCACCGTGATTTTACCCTGGTGGTTCGCAACGATCGCGGCAACAATGGCTAAACCTAAACCGGAAGATTGGGAAAATTTACGGGCGGGGTCTCCCCGATAGAAGCGATCGAAGATTTGGCCCAATTGTTCGGCGGGAATACCGACCCCATTATCCTTCACTGATAGTTGAAGGTAACCAGGTTTAGCTAATTCCAATCTGACAATAATTTGGGGTTGTTGCGGTTGGTGATGGGGAGGAAAACCGTGGTTAATGCTATTGCTGATCAGATTGGTTAATAGCCGTACTAATTGATCCCAATGGCCTTGGATCTGATAAACATCCTCCCCCATGGATTGCCCTGGCACGGAAACCAAATCTAAGCTTAGCTCAATACCTTGGGTTTTGGCGATCGCGGCTTGTTCCTCCATCACTTCTAAGGCCACCGCATCGAGGGGAATACTCTCATAGGTCACCGGATCAATCCCACTATCGGCCCGGGTCAGAAATAACAGATCATTCACCAACCGGCCTAGGCGTTGGGTCAGGCGTTTAATTACTTCTAATTTCTCTTGGTGGGTAGGCAGATCGGGGGTAGTTTGGACTAGGGCTAAATCAACGTTGGCTTGGATCATCGCGATCGGGTTCCTTAACTCATGGGAAGCATCGGCGGTAAATTGTTTTAATTTTTCATAGGAAGATGTTACTGGCTGCATGGCAATCCCCGATAATAACCAACCGATGCCCCCCACCGCCCCAATCAAAATACTTGCCCCCGCCACCAAGTCCACTAACAATTGACGAATGGGTTTGGTTACTTCAAACCAAGGATGACTGACCCGCAAGTAACCTAGGGGCATTTGATGAACAACAATTTTGGTCGTAACTTGCCGCACCAGGTAATCGGGGGTTAAATGGACGGTCTCCACTGCTTTATAGGGGTGTAGGGGCACATTATAATCCTGCTCAAACGTTGACCATCGTCGATCGCCGGCCAAATTAAACCATTCCACATCAATATGGTCATCTTCTAAATTGCTGCGGTTAGCTCCAAAACTGGCTTCGAGGTTAACCCGATAGGGGTATTTTTCCTCAATGACCAGCGATCGCTCAATGACTTCAATCACGTGCTTGAGGGTATCATCGACGCGATCGACCAGGGTTTGTTGCACATAAAAATAAACCCCCGTCGCAAAAATGACAAACACGATCGCGGTAACAATGGTGTACCACAAAGCAAGAAGACGGCGGGTCGCTTGAAACATAGACAAATAAAACTAAACAGCTAGGATGGAGACTCAAGGCCAGACTTAAACCTTACCTCCCATTATTGATTATTTCCCCCACCAAACGGCGATCGCTATTAACCCCAGCAGGATCACACCACCTAAGGCCCATTGCTGATGCGGAAGGATTAATCAAACCCATAATCTACTTGGGCATGGGTAACAAACCCCCGACGACGGTGCCACTGAATCGCCCCATCCCGACGGACATAGTAAAAATTTGGTCCTTTAATCAGATTATCCCAACGTTGATCCATCGCGATCGTGGTTTGGGGTTTGAGTTGTTTGAGCCATTTAAACGGAAAATAATTACCTTGCCAGGCGATGACCTCAGGTTGGGCATTGGATACATAGAGTTGGGATTGATCCGTGAGGGGTTTGGTAAACAATAACCATTGATGTTTCCCCATTTGTAGCTGAATTAAACCGAGGGTGGGATCTAAATTTTGGACTAAAACTTTGGCCTAGGATGAAAATTGTTACTAAGGGGTTTGATGCGGGGGTGGGTGGTTGGTCGGGGTTGAGGCTATGGCCTAGGCAGTTATATCGAAGATCTGGGTTAAGTTTGACCTGGCAATCAATGTGGTTGATACCCCGATAGCGGAGAAAGGGTTGCAGGATGTAGCGATCGCTCTCTTTATCGGGGGAGCCAAGAAGGATCGTGTTGATTTGTTGCTCTACGACGATCAGAGGGTTATTACCATTGGGTAAGATCGTGACCTGCAATAGGGTTAGTTTATCGGTAACCATAGCCATGAGAAAAATGCTGCCTAGGGTTACAAGAATTAAGGGGAGATAGGGTTTGAGGTTGGGCCATAACCACCAGGCCACCATGGCAGCGTAAATTACTAGGGTTAACCAGAGGGGACTTTTTCCGGTGGCAAAATCGCTTAAAGGTAAATTATTGCTAAAGGTGACCGCCCCCATTAAACCGTTGATGGGCCAGGTTAACACCGTGGCCATTAAACTCCCTAAGGGGGGATAAACAACACCGACCAAGGCGGAGATCATGCCCCCTAAACTAATTATTAAAATTAGGGGGCCCGCCACCACATTGAGGGGAATACTGTAGAGGGAAAACCCGGAAAAGTGATGGAACAACAGGGGCATTGTCCACAGGGAAGCAGCGATGGGGATGGCGATCGAGGTGGAGATCGGAGTCGGTAACCAATCTAGCCGTTGTTGGAGGGAGGGCAACGTAATCATTAAGCCGAGGGTGGCGGCAAAACTTAACTGAAACCCAATGTCCCCAAGGAAATTTGGATTATAAATTAAAATAATTACCGCTGCTAATAATAAGCCCCGTAGGGGATCAACTTTGCGCTCCTGGGTTAGGGCCACCAGTCCCCCTAAACCCATTAATCCAGCCCTCAAAATGGAGGCCTGTAAACCCGTTAACCCTATGTAGATAGTTAAGGCGATCGCGCCAATGATTAACTGCGATCGGGGGCTCAAATTTTGGGTTAGGAATAAAATTACCCCCAACAGTAAACCGACGTGAAACCCCGAAGCCGCAAGGACATGGGCTAAACCGGCTTGAATAAAACCATCTTGAATGGGCCCCGGCAAATCCACCGCCCTTCGCCCCAACACGATGGAACTTAACAAAGCTCCCCCCTCCTGGCCTAACCCTGTTTTATGCACTGTGACAATGCGATCGCGTAACCAGGAAAACGGAGATACATAGTTAGGGTTGAGTATCGTTAAAGTTGTAGCTTTAAACCCGGCAAAAGCCCCTTGTTTGTGCAAATATTTCTCAAAATTAAAGCCCCCTGGGCTATTGGACTTAAAGGGGGGATAAAGGCGGCCCATAATTTCCACCTCTGACCCAAGATTAATTTTGCTAGTTGTGCCTGCGCGATCGGAGGGGACTGTGACGTAAATTTTCCCCGCCACCACTTCCGATTTAACCTGATCAACGGGTTTGTAAGTACTAGCCTCAAGCCAAAATTTAAGATCCCCTTTTGGCGTTTAATTTAGGACGATCGCCCACCACTTCCCCCACCACCATCGTTGCCGGGACGCGATCGGTTAACTTAAAACTAATATCATTACCCTGGGGACTAGGAACCCGCCATTGGCTGTAAATTGCTCCTAGCAACGCCACTAATGCCAATATTGCCCAAACATTGCCCCTCGGACTACGCAACCAAAATTTTGGTAGGAGCCACGCCGAGAGCATAGCTAAAGCCGCCAGGATGCCGATCACAACTAACCATAGACTGAAGCTCAATTCATCGGTAGTGGAGCTTAATAGTTGAATCAACCCGATGCCTGCCATATAGGCTAAACAGATTCCGGTGGGGCCATAGCGACTGATCATCATGAACTAAAATCTGGGGCTTCCCTAACTTTACCCCTGGGGCTCAATTAATTATCCATAAGAGTTTAAATCAGTTTGGCCCCTTAGCTCTCAAAGTACTGTTTCAGCCATAATTAAACTCTTTATCGGTTATGAATTTTATACCTGGGGACTCGGTGTATCTTGCGCCTTAGAGAGGGACAAGTACGATTAAAGCGTTGTAAAATCAGACTTGTCCCCCTCTAAGTCCTGATCCTTACTTGTATAGGACTACCACTGTATTTTCTGAACCTGGCTCAGGATCAAGGTTTTAACGCTCATGGATGACACGCCCTAGTGATTTTTGAGAAATTTATCCTCTAACATTGGGGGCAGGGGGACTTTATAAATTAGCTCTTAATGACAAAAGGCGCAGACCCAGAAGCCTACACCTTTTTAGTTTTATATAGATTTAATTTTAAGATTAAGGTCTTTATATAAGCTGACCTCATTTAATATGGGTAATAATGTAGATCTTAAATAGATAAAGTTTTATAAACTTAATATTATTTTTATAATTACTTATAACTGTTATTAGGAAAGCTTTACAGGGTATCGGATCGGTGATGAGAGATTAATAGTTTATGCCAAATTTTCTTAATAAAAAGAAATAAAAACTTAATTATTATTATTGTTGCTGGTTTTACTTGGAATTTGTCGCCATGGGATTTAGGTCTGATAGAATTTACGCACAAGCCCCCTAAATCCCCCAGATTTGGGGGACTTCCTTGAACGATTGTCCCCAAACATCATGGTTCCCACAGAATCGAAATTTTTGCGTAAGTCCTGTCAAAATAATAAATTTTATTACTTAATGAATAAACAGCATATAAATCATGTGCTGTTTTATTTTTCTGATGGAATAGGTATTATCAGATACATTTTCCCTGCTAGGCCTTGAACACAATAAAATTATCAATCCTTACTTTTCAACGAGAATCTCGTCAACGCTATGAGTGAAGCCGTTAAAACTATTTGTCCTTACTGTGGTGTCGGCTGTGGCTTGGAAATGTCTCCCCCCGGTCGTCCAGGTAAGGCGGTAAATCGGGATAGTAAGGGTAGTCCGATTTGGTTCACGAAAGGGGACAAAGACCATCCCTCTAGCTTGGGCAAAGTTTGTGTCAAAGGAGCCACCATCTCAGAATCCTTAAACGCCAATCGTCTGAAATATCCCATGTATCGGGATAGCTTAACAGAGGAATTTCGCCGCATTTCCTGGGAAGAGGCCTTTTCTAAGATTGTTTTTCGGATTAAACGCCTGCAGCCAGAACAAATCTGTATGTATGGTTCCGGCCAGATGCAAACCGAAGATTACTATATTGCTCAAAAATTATTAAAGGGGTGTTTGGGCACCAATAACTTTGATGCTAATTCACGGCTGTGTATGTCTTCAGCGGTGGCAGCCTATACCCAAAGTTTTGGTTCCGATGGCCCTCCCTGTTGTTACGATGATTTAGAGGAAACCGATTGTTGCTTTTTTGATTGGTACCAACACCGCTGAATGCCATCCGATCGTGTTTAACCGGTT
>JAAUPO010000191.1 GCA_012033095.1 Synechococcaceae cyanobacterium RL_1_2
CCGTTCTCCAGTGAGGGTGTAATAGCGATCGGGTAGTTCCTCAATAAACTGATCAATTTGGGCCAGCTTGGCCACCCGATGAACCCGCTCATAATCAATTTCTTCTTTGGGGATGCCAAAGGCCACATTTTCGTAAATGGTGCCATCTACCAAAAAAATACTTTGGGGTACGTGGGCGATCATGTTTTGCCAGCCATCAATAGTCCGACCGCTCAATGGGCTGCCATCAATTAAAATTTCACCCCGTTGGGGCTGGAGTAAACCGAGGATCAAATCGGCGGCGGTGCTTTTTCCGCTCCCAGTGCTGCCAATAAACCCCACCATCGTACCGGGTTTGATGGTGAAGTTTAAATCTTGAATCATCCATTGGGTTCCTTCCCCATACTGAAACCACACATGGTTAAACACTAAGCGATCGCGAAAGGGAATGACCTCTTTTACCCCAGGATCAGGTTGTAGGAAGGTTTCATGATCGGCTTCATGGGTTCGGTGCAGCCCAGCTAATATTCTTTCTAAGGAACTATGGGAGCCTTGGATTTTTGTCAAATTAGTAAAGGTTTTATGGAAAGCGGGTAATAATCTAACGGCCCCTAAGGCTAGACCTCCCAAAATCGGTAAGGCGGTGCTAAAGTCCCCATCCTGGCCGAGGCTTAAGGCCAACAGTACAATTAAGACGATCGCGATCGCTTCAATAATATAGCGGGGGGTCAGAGAAATAAAGTTATTGGAAGCAATGGCTTGATGGTACGGGCGATCCGCATGGTGATAGACCTTAACAAAAAAATTCTGATTTTTCCCGATTAATACATCCCGAATCCCACCTAAACTTTCTTGAACAATTTTGATTTGTTCTTGATTACTCCATACTAAAATTTCACTATTGGTGAGAACTTGATTACGGCGCAGGTAATAGAACACCCATAACACCCCCCCTAATACCCCCCCTGCAATCAAGGTACTTTTCGCATTAATAATGAATAATCCTGCCACGATCGCGAGGGTGACTAAACCATTACTTACTGCAATGACCAGCGGAATTAAAATCTCCCTAGTCAATTGACGGGTATCCCCAACTACGGTGTTGATTAAATCACTACTATCCTGGGTGAGATGATAACTATAGGGTTGAGCGAGGGCATTGCGATATAACTTAACGCTTAATTCTGTGGCAATGTGGCCAGCTAGTTTCGTTTGATAATAGATGGTCAATGTTTGAACCGTCGCCGCTATTAGGGTTGCGGTAATCAAAATTAGACTTAAAACTTGAATTAACTGTTGGGGTGTCTCGATCGCCAACAGTTTCACGAACAAAGCAAAATGGGCACTAGCTAAAAGGGCTGAAGGGTTGCCTAATGCGCTCAAAAAAGGAGGTAAGGCCCCTAAACTAATCACTTCACTGAGGGAGGAAACCACCATCAATACCACCAACCAACCCAACTGGACACGACGACGTTCACTAACGTGGCCCAGAAGAGCGCATAAATCTTTTAATAGCGATCGGCTTCGAGGGGATTGATGGTAAGTCACAGAGGAGTTACTTGATTTATGTAAATTATTCAAATTGTTCAATACATATCCCTATTCTCTATGATATTAGGCACAAAGGGGAGCGATCGCGATCGTCCGAATCTCTAACTATCCTAAGCAGAGTAATCGCCTGAATTGGTCTATGTCATTTATGTCTGTGCTAAAACAGCTATCGGTACTGAACTTAGAGACTATTTAGGGCGTGTCATCCATCAGCGTTAAAACATTGATCCTGAGCCAGGTTCAAAAAATATAGTTTTAAACTAAAATCCTCAGCTAAGAATATAGTCAATTTAATTTAGTATGGGGTGGCTGTTCCTCTCAATGGAATGTTTTCAGACCTATTTGTTTCCCCTAATTATTTAAAAAGACTATAGTTTCAGATTTAAATGATGACAGCCCCTAGGTTAACCTCTGATTTAACTTAACGCTGATTCGCTACCGGAATCTTTGGTGAAAAGGCAGGAGGAGCCGGTAATGGCCATGAGTTTTGGACAAATTGGTAATCGGGGATCGTTTGTAAGCCGATTAAATGAATATCTGCTTGGGGCGATCGCCCGACACAGCCTTGAAAATCCCCCAACATTACCGATAAAGTCGCCTGTTCTGGGATACGGGCCAAATCCTTTAACTCCGCCAAAAAGTAATTTGCCGCTTCTACTTCCGTCTCTTCTTGTACCACCGAAATAATATTTAATTCTCCCCGCCAAGATCTGCGTAACCTTAAACCCATCAAAATAGCTAAATTAATGCTGCCCCTGGTTAGCTTTTCCTTCATAGACGCATTGCCTAATTGGGGACGAATCCAAACATTAATTACCTCCGCTCGCCCTAGGCCCGCTTGGGGATGGAGGGCAAAAAACATTACTCCAGTGTCTAACCGTCGGGCTTCTTGAAATACACAAAGAATATCGGGCCAGAGGGAAGGATCATTTACCGCCCGTAAAAATAATACATTCGGACGAAAAAAGGCACTCTGGAGGGTTTGTAAGGCATTGACAATACCCCCATAGGGGGCGGAGGATAAAATTACTGAAGAAGTGGTAAAGATTTTTTGCTTACGTAGGGAGTGGCTTAAATCTTGAATTTGTTGTCGTAAAGGAACGATTTGGGTAGGGGAATCTGCTAACCCTAACAATTTAATGGAGCCCTCTGGTCTAGTGAGATTCACTAATAACCGATATTCCCCTAATAATTGGGAATGATCTACCACCGGCACAATTAAGGTGGGTTTCCACGATCGCTCACTATTAATTTCTAGTTGAATGACTTTGGTGGCTGCCCACTCAGCGATCGCGGTAAAAATACCACTACGGACATCCGCTGAGCGACGATAGTTAGGCATACTCACCAACCGAAAATAAATGATCAGCACCAAGGCGGAAGCCACCAAACTGAAGGTGGCATTAATCACTACCATGGCCAGCAAACAAGCCACCGCACCGTATAGGGGAATGATGATGGGAATTTTGAAAGTGGGGCGAAAATTCATTAACCCTAGGTTCGATTCAATCAGCACCACCACATTAATCATGCCGTAGGTAATGAGGAAAAACATTGTAATAAAGGGCGCGATCGTGTTTAAGTCCCTTAATAACAACGCTGCTAACACAATGAAACTACTGACGATGAGACAACGGCGAGGCTCTCGGTTAGAGGAAAGTTTAGTTAACCATTGGCCCTTCGGAATTACTCCATCCTGGGCTAGAGCAATTAAAATTCGAGGGGCCCCCACCAGGGAAGATAGGGCAGCGGAAAAGGTGGCTGCTAATAGCCCCCCTAGTACTAATGCGGGCCAACGAGCTTGATCAATGATAATGGTGTAATTATTAATCAACTCTCCCGCACTGCCAGCTTTACTCACCCACCACACTAAACCGAGGTAAATCAACGTACTGACCGCGATCGCTCCTAGGGTGCCATTGGGAATACTAATCCGACTATTTTTAAGTTCTCCCGACATATTCACGCCGGATAAAATGCCAGTAGCAGCAGGGAAAAACACTGCAAACACTTCCCAGAAAGAACTATTAATGACCGTATTAATCTGGTTTGGGCCAGGAAAGCCACTCCATAAAGGTACTGCGTAGTTAGGGAGGGTCGTGATCTGGCTACTGAAGATGGAAATCAAGGAAAGGCCGATCATCCCCATCACCAAGTATTGAATCTGAAAAGCTAAGCCCGCACTAATATAGGCTACAGTAAATACCAATAAAAAAATGCTCAGATCCACCGCGATGGGGATATGGTTAGGGAAAATGGTCAGCCAGCCTTCCCGAAACCCAAAAATATACATGGCCACAGCTAAACTTTGGCATAAAAATAGGGGAACTCCCACACTGCCCCCAATCTCAATGCCTAAGGATTTGGAGATCATGGCGTAGGGCCCCCCAGCTCCCAAACGGGTATTGGTCGCGATCGACGATAGGGATAGGCCAGTGGACAGGGTAATACTAACCGCTGCCACCACCACCAGGATGCCTCCTAACAGGCCACCGTTACCAACGACCCAACCAGTACGGAGGTACATGATGACCCCTAAAATGGTTAGGAGGGTTGGCTTAAAAACCCCTTCAAAGGTGCTATATTTTTTGGTCTCAGTCAAAGGAGATAGTTCAAGTAATATTTAATCTTATTCAAGATTATTCAAGCACAATCACTATTACTTAGCATTTAATTGATGAGACTATTATTCCTAATTTGTTGAATGAGATTTTCCCTAGACCGTTCACGGATTTCGCGATCGGTTAATTCCCTGGGGATGGATTCAGTAGGAGAGACCACGTTATTAGTCGGAACTCCCCCTAAAGGCGTTGCTGGCTCAAAGATCGTACCAACATTATTGATTGTGATTTCCCCTGGGGTATTAGGTGCAGGGGCTTGGGCCACCGCTACATTCAACGAGGATACTCCTACTTTTTTCGAAACTTCAATGCCATACTGCTCAAGGATAATCAAGGGCGTATAGCGATTGGTATCAATCCGCTTAACTAATACCTGGCCGTTACCCAAATAGTCTCCTTCTTTGACATATTGAACCAAACTTTTACCACCTTCTTGGGGAGTTTCGACAATTAAATTGGTTTTATTGCCAATCTTGACCACTCCACTCACCAAAATTTGTTTTGCCAACTCCGGCTCAGGTAACGTCGGTAACACCGGGACAAAAAATGGTTTAGGTTTAATGGCCCCACCACCATTTCTAATATTAGGGGGAGCAGGCAAAGTACTACCATTGCCTGGATTAGTTGTGGTACCACCCATTTTTCCTTGGCTGTTAGCGGTAGTACCGGTAGTACCTGTAGTACCTCCACCACCATTGGTTCCACCGGCCTTAGCTTGCTGCTGAGCGGCCGCTGCTTTAACCTCAGGGGGCACGTAATCCGGATTCGGTTGAATGAGAATGTTCCGCTGAGGATCGGGAACGAGGTTGAAAGGATTGGATGTTTTGCCCTGGGCAATAATTTTTTGTTGTTGGGATGGGGTCGTGGCTGGAATCAGGCTAGGAGTGCGCCCCACCGTCTGGGAGGTTGGGGTTTTGTCTGTTTCCACGTCTTCAAACACGGCTGGAGGTGCGGCGGCCTGCTCCACAGGGGCAGTACTTTGAGGGGTTTCTTCCGGTGGCGGTTCTGTATTATTACAGGCCATGCCCGTCAGGCTCAAAGAAAACAGGGCAGAGAAAAAGATAGATTTTTTGTCCATGGAAAACCTCGATCGCATGACTCCAGTCAGCCTCTATTATAGTGTTAGAAGAAAAAAATAAGATATTAATCCATCGTAATTGGTAATCACAACATTGGAATCTTGAATAAAAATTCAATCCGATTTCAATGGAATTTGGGGTATTAAGGAAATAAATAATCGTACTAATTTTTATGACTTTTTAATGATTTTTTAATGACCCTAGATTCACTCATATTTACCTAGATTCGTAGGTAGTTTCTTTAGCACCGGATAGTTTATGAAAATTTTTAGGAACTTGGGTCAAGCCGCGATCGCTAATTTGCCCAATCCAAGTTTGTATAATCTATCAATTAGAATTGCAACGACCTAACACCA
>JAAUPO010000192.1 GCA_012033095.1 Synechococcaceae cyanobacterium RL_1_2
ATCCTTGAAGGGATTTAAAATATAGGCGATCGCAACGGGGTTCGGTGGGGTCATCGGGGCAGAGTTGATATCCCGTTTTTTCGTATAACGCGATCGCTTCCGGTAAGGTGGTAATCGTTTCAATCCAAATTCCCTCAAAACCTAACTCTTTAATACGTTGTTCGAGCTGCTGCAACAAATATCGCCCTAATCCCCGATGGCGCACCGCCTGGGCTAAATACATTTTTCTAAGTTCAACGGTGTGGTGGGGGTGGGGATAAAAACCAATGGAACCAACGATCTCTGCTGTTTCTTGAGTTTCCACTACCCACAGTTCCCCTCCTTTGTTTAGGTAAGCTTCTTCAACGTGCATGGCATCCCAGTCGCCATAACCAGGTTCCGTATTAAAGGCAAAACCGTATTCTGCCAAAGTCGTTTTAATTACAGTGAGGGTAGCTTCTCGATCGCGGGGTTCCCATGGTCGAATCAGATAAACCCGATCATCAATCTTAAATTCCATCAACATCACAAGTCATTATCCAGATTTTCAAAATTCCGTGTCTTTAGTTTGGCAACGGTATCTTCCACCCAGAACAAAACATTTTTGCCCATTTTTGCCCATAGAGTAAAGATGATGCCATGATTAAATTCCCGGTAGTCCTATACAAGCAAGGATCAGGAAGATTAAACCCCTTGATAATCAATTATCCTGGGTTTAAATATCCTTACAGCTTTAGCACCACCAAATTCCCTTCGTTAAAATTAGCGGGTTAAACAATTTAACAATTTATGGTGAGGCTTATTTGTCTTTTTTGTCCGTTAGGAATAAGAAATTAATAATATAGTCAATTTAATTTAGTATGGGGTGGCTGTTCCTCTCAATGGAATGTTTTTAGATCTATTTGTTTCCCCTAATTATTTAAAAAGACTATATCTAAAACTTAAATCCCCATTAGGTTACCTTCCCTCGCAGGAGACCCCACAAATTGTCAAGTTATTTAATTCACGATCCTTAGGGATTGTAGCTTGGGATTGCTAGTTTAACGCGATCGCCTTCAGAAATGGCGTTTTAGAGCGATCGCGGTGGTCTAGCCCGTCAAAATTTTAGTTACACCACCCTTAGAACGTGTTTGAAAAGTAGCACGATGTAGTGAAAATGGTGAAAACAAGAAATTTTGCACCATGGTAATGATGGGACAATTATTAGGATACCGATCTCACCGGGGAGCAGTTTCCTACCCTAGGATTCTGGTACTACGGCCAGGGGGGTAAGCTCTAAGGGTCGATCTAGATCCATAAAATCCGTTAACCCTACTGACTCTAGTAAATTGTTGGTAGCCCCTTGGCCCTCAAACAAAGCAGCGGCTAAAGCATCATACCAAAAGCCTGCTTCCGCTAAAGTGGTGGCACTAGCATCTTGGACGATCGCGTCTCCATCCTGCACCGCATGTACCCAACCATTAGTTTTTAAATCATTACTGCGATCGCTTTGGTCACAGACAACGTTGAAATACCATTGATAGGCGATGAGTTTACCATTGGGGGTTTTCCCTGGTACTAGGTTGAGCTCTGGTGGCAATGATAAAGCTACAATCCCCGGTGTGGCTGGGGTTTCAAATTGGGCTTGATAGAGGGCATTACGGCCGTTAAAAATCGAAAATTCCACATAATCCCCATTCACCGCCGGTACATACACATAAAAAATCGGGCTACTGGAAGCCGCCAACGGCATACCAAATTCTTCCCCCGGAATGAGGCTGGCTAACTTTACGTCTCCCACGGAACAATCACCACTGGCTCGGGGAGGGGGTAAGCGACGACGGGCAGCCACCTCCCGATTAGAAGGAGCTTTGAATGCCTGGGCGAGGAGGAAACTTTCACTTTGGATAGTACCTCCACGATGGCTCTGGGCGATCGCAGAGGTACTACCCAAGGAGGAATAAACCAGCACAGCTAAGGGCAAGGATTGTAGGATGGATTTCAACATAGTTAGGATCGGATAAGGTCAGGTGATCGTTTCTACAAAGGAAAAGCTAGGAATTCGGCATAAATAGCCACCATGGGGTCGGTTGGGTACGCCATAACTTGAGGGTGCGATCGTAGCTACCACTAACTAAGCTGGTACCATCGGGGCTAAATTTTACTACCATCACTGGAGCCCCATGGCCCCGCAACGTATTGACTAGTTGGGGTTGGGCTACCTGCCAAATTTTAATCGTGTGGTCATAGGCACTACTAGCGAGAACTTGACCATCGGGGCTAAAATCTAAGCCATAAACTGGTTGGCTATGGCCGGTTAGGGTTAGGGGGGCAGCCGAATGGTTTCGCCAATCCCATAATTTAATTGTAAGGTCGTAGCTACTACTGGCGATGGTGTTGCCATCAGGGCTGAAAGTGACATTGAGCACCGAATCAATGTGATCTGCTAGGGTGTTTTCTAATTTACCGGTGTTAGTGGCCCACAGTTTCACCCTATGGTCTGCGCTGGCACTAGCGAACCGTTTACCGTTGGGATGAAACGCGATCGCCCGCACCCCTTGGTCATGGCCAATCAATGTCGTCCTAAGGGCATTTCCTGCCAGTCGATCCCAGAGTTTAATTTCTCCATCATCATCGCCACTGGCCAAAATATTGCCATTGGGACTAAACGCCAGGGTGGTAATGGGGGCGTTATGACCCGTTAAGACCACAGGTGCGCGATCGGGTTCCTCTCCAGACCATAGTTTAATGGTGTGATTGGAGCCCACCGTAGCGATCGTAGTACCATCAGGACTATACACCGCCGCCGCAAACTGGGTTACATCCTCCGGTTGGTAAGGAAATTCCTCCTCCTTCGTTACAATATTCCACGCTGATACCTCAAAATCATCTCCCCCACTAGCCAAAAATTGACTATCTGGGCTGAGGGCGATCGATCGAACTTCAGCGATCCCACCGGTAGCCCTTTCTTTTCTCAGGGTGAACTGTTCTTTGCCACTAGCGGGATCCCATAATTTCACCGTGTAATCACCGCTGGCGGTGGCTAGGGTCTGGCCGTTGTTCGCAAAAACTACCTCAAATACTTCAGCATAGTGGCCAGTAAAGGTATGGATTAATTTATCTGTGTCTAAATTCC
Organism: Synechococcaceae cyanobacterium RL_1_2; assembly: GCA_012033095.1. Lineage (GTDB taxonomy): Bacteria > Cyanobacteriota > Cyanobacteriia > Cyanobacteriales > JAAUPO01 > JAAUPO01. The sequence continues at coordinate 3,095 of JAAUPO010000192.1, forward strand.
ATAGTTTGGCCGTGTTATCGGCGCTGGCAGTGGCTAGGGTTTTACCGTCGGGGCTGAAGGCCAATGCCGCGATCGCTTGGTAATGGCCCTCTAGATCCGTAGGAATTTCCCCCAATGTATTCCGATCCCAGAGCTTCACAATCCCCCTGTTCATCACAACTAGCCAGGGTCGTGCCGTCTGGGCTAAAATCCAAACCCCGAACACCATAATAATGGCCCTCTAGATCAGCGATCTTCTCACCGGTGGTTAAATCCCACAGCCGAATTAAGGGGCTAAGGGTGGTGCTAGTGGCTAAGGTTTGGCCATCGGGGCTAACGGTAAGGCGATATACCAGGTCTTCTGTGGTAATGGTGGTGCGAAGTTCTGCCTTTTCCACATCCCAAATCCTAACAGCACCATCGGCACTTCCACTGGCTAGAGTGGTGCCGTTTGGGGTAAATTCAAGATCTAAAACTTCCCCGGTATGGCCCGTCAACAGTTGCTTAATTTGTCTGCTACCTACATCCCATAGGGCAATGCGATGATCCTTGGTTACACTGGCTAAGGTTTGACCATCGGGACTATAGGCGATCGCCCAGACTTCATCAAACCCTTGCTCTAAATTTCGACTAGACCCCTCTGTTAAATCCCACAGCTTAAAATTAAGATCATCACTGCCGCTAACTAACCGATTCCCCTCCGGACTAAAGGCCACCGATAGCACATCATCATTGTGGGCCATTAATACTTCCGGTACTTCTGCCAAATTAATCCCATTCTGGGGACGAATAATATTACTTTCTTGCTGTTGGCGTTGCCACTGGCTCCAGTAAATAATTAGGCCTAATAACGCGATCGCTACCCCCCCCAGCTAACCACACAAATTGAGGCGGCATGTTGCCTGGGCCGGACTTTTTCTGGATTATGTTAACCATCACATTGTTAAGGTCTTAGCTAGGCCCCATTATCCCATGGATCCAGCCTGACCTATGGTGTATTACCTAATTTGTATTGGTTATTGCTCTTTAATGGTAGTCCTATACAAGTAAGGAGTATGAACGTTTAAACCCTTGACCATCAATTATCCCAGTTCCAAATATCCTTCCAGCTTTAGCACTACCCTTTAAATTAATCATCTTTAAATTTAAGACCGATCCATCAAGCCTTAGAAAGTGTTTGAAAAGTATCAAATGTTGTTACATCGCCCCCTAAATTCCCCAATTTGGGGGACTTCATTGGTTAAAATTGGTTAAAATCTAGGTGATTTCCCCCAGCATGGGGTGCAAGGGGGACTTTTTAAACATCCTCTTCGGTAAACCTTAGACGTTACGGGCTTTAGGACGAAAGTTAAGGAAGGGGCTCAAAGCCAATACACCGGGGAAAAACATAAACATTAAAAAGTACATAAATACCCGTTCCCAGGAACTAGCCACATACCAACGTTTGCTGAGATAGAGATAGATACCACCAGGAATCACCAACAGATAAGCCCCAAGTAGGGTGGCATAAAGAGCTAAGGTAATTAAAATGTCTGTGCTTAACATGGAAAAATCCCTAGGAAGATTTGTAGTTTGCTAGATTTTACCATAGGTCATAATCCTTGCTAGTTAAGGATGATGCCTGATCTATGAATTTTTAGGCTAAATACTAATTTTTCCTTGAGAAAGTCTCGTAAAATCTATACCGAGTTATTTAAGTTATTTGACTTTTTAATTTTTCATTTTTAACTGTTTATTTTTAATCAAACTAACCCTATGACTGCTAAGTTAAAACCTTCCTGGGCTGGGGACGATCTATTATCCCAGTTTGTAAATGCCTTAATCAGCATCAAACCAATTTTTACGTTGATGAAGCAACAGGCTCGCAAAGTTTTAATTAAAACAGCAGAAACCAATGGTGTGCCCTGGCGGGAAAACCGTCGGCAATTGGAATTGGCGGGGATCGAGTCTATGGCCACCGCGATCGCTAACCCAGAAATTGTCTATCCTGATTATTATCAAGTACCTTTCCATGCCTACGATGATGGGAATTTATGTTGGCAGGCGGCCTTTGAGGCAGAATCTGCTACCTATGCCATGGCGTTACGGGTGTGGAAAGATGAACCCTTAACTTGGCAAACGGCCCACGATCGCCTACGCCATAATTTTTATGATGTGGTGTGGCAATATGTGCAACAGCCCATCGAGCAAATCCTTGATGTGGGTTGTTCCGTAGGGATTTCCACCCATAGCTTACATCGTTATTGTCAAACCCATCAAAGCCAAGCCCCCCGCACCGTAGGTCTAGATCTATCGCCCCAAATGTTGGCGGTGGCTAAATTCCAGGATCAACACCAGGCGATCGCGGATTGGGTTCATGGGTTAGCAGAACAGATGCCCTTTACCGATGATAGTTTTGATTTAGTTACCCTCCAATTTGTACTTCACGAATTACCAGATCAAGCCAGTAAAAATATTTTTCAGGAAATTTTCGCGTATTGAAGCCCGGTG
>JAAUPO010000193.1 GCA_012033095.1 Synechococcaceae cyanobacterium RL_1_2
ACTTCATTTGGTTAAAATTTAGGTGATTTCCCCCAGACTGGGGGGCAAGGGGGCTGTTCAAACGGGCTCTAAGACTAACCCAAATTTGAAGGGCTGTTCAAGCAGTTCTTAAAAGCGACTAGCCCCTATATTACAGTTTGACTATGGTTCGATCATTTTGGTTTACCAAGGGGGAGGCGGGGGATTTATCCTGGGCGATCGATCAAAGATCAAAATTACTATTTACGATATTATTTTTATGGTTTTGCTGCGATGGAATTTTGAGGGAACAAGCTAAACTAGGTTAGGTTAGGATCATGGTAAATAATTCAAAATAACCATTAATTAAAATCAAAAATTAAAATCAAAATATAAAAATATCAAAATAAATTACTTTTTTACTTTTAAAGTTAAAAAGTTAAATGAAAATGCTTTGATTGTGTTTTGAGCTAATCAAAGTTATTAATTTTGGGTTTAATGTTTTAGGTTTAATTGTGCCATTATGCCAATGTGCCAAACTAAATCTTTGCATTGTTCTTTCGTTAGTGTATTCCTATCCGCGATCGTTACTTTACTATGCCAGATTCCAACTCTCCGACGGTCAAATCAAATAAATCCCAGCCCAAGCCGGTAAAGAAAAGTTTATTTAAGAGCCTCAAGTCTATAGAAATTAATTCCACCATTAGTGTCAGCATCATGGTGATGTTAATGATTTTAGGGGCCGGGGCCTATACGGGCTATTTTGCCTACACGGTGGGGACAAAATCCCTTGAGGCTGTTAACGAGCCAGAAAGTAACCCTAGTAAAAAATTAGCGGCGGCTAATAATGCGGAAAGAGTGGAAAAGGGCTTCGTGATTATTCCAGAAAACGAAATTATTCTGCGCAATACTAAACAGATGAAAGGGCTGAAAACAGAACCCCTTCCTTCCTCTCAAACTAAAAGCGAACCATCTCCTACTAATCAAGAACAAGATGGTTTAACTGGCTCATCGTCTTCCGATGGGGCAACCCCAGATCAAGAGCAAGGGGAAAACATTGCTAGTGCTTCTCTGCCCCTCAGCACCGAAGATCAAGGGGTTCGTTTGACAGTGGAAAATATTAAAAAATTAAATAATTCCCTGACCATGGAGGTGACTTTAGTTAACAAAACTAGTAAAGAGGTTCGCTTTTTATATAGCTTTTTAGATGTAAGGGATGATAAAGGTCTATCCCTCAGCGCGATCGCGGATGGTTTACCGGGCCAACTACCTGCTGATCAAAAAACTACACCGGTAATATTGCCATTCCCCTATCTTTAGTCAAAGATGTTAAAACTTTATCCCTGAATCTGACGGACTACCCAGATCAAAAAGTTAATCTACAGTTAACTGAAATTCCGGTTAATAATACAGGCAATTAATCCCGGTTCCATCGGCCAGACCAAGGGAAGAATAACCATTTTGGTAATTACCAAGTAAGGATAATCAAGGTTAAACTGCTTGATTATCAATTATTCCAGTTCTCAATATCCTTACGGCTTTAACACTATTGCCAGGACTTACGCAAAAATTTCGATTCTGTCCTGGAAACCAGGATGTTTGGGGACAATCGTTCAAGCAAGTCCCCCAATTTGGGGGATTTAGGGGGCTTGTGCGTAATTAAGTCATAATTACTTTAAAACATTACTTTAAAACTAACGCTTCGTATTCCTGCTTAAAGTATTGCAAGGTGCTTAGAACCGGATTTGGGGCACTGATGCCTAAACCACAAAGGCTAGTATCCTGTACTAAATGACAAAGGTGTTCGAGGTTAATTAAATCCCGTTCCCTTGCTTTTCCCTGCACAAATTTATCTAGGAGATCATAAAGTTGGACGGTACCAGCTCGACAAGGAATACATTTACCGCAACTTTCATCTCGGCAAAACTCCATATAAAACCGAGCAATTTCCACCATATTGGTGGTTTGATCAATGACGATCATGCCACCAGATCCCATAATTGTCCCTAGTTTTTGTAGGGAGGCATATTCAACGGGGGTATCAATTAAATCAGCAGGAATACAACCACCGGAAGGGCCACCGGTTTGCACCGCCTTAACCGTGCCCCCCCCAGGCACACCTCCCCCCATCACTTCAACAATCTCCCTAACGGTGGTGCCCATGGGGACTTCAATTAAGCCTGTTTTTTCCACATTTCCAGTCAGGGCAAATACTTTTGTCCCTTTACTTTCCTCGGTACCAATGTTGGCGTACCAATCTCCCCCTTCACGGATAATAGCGGCGACGTTGGCATAGGTTTCCACGTTATTGATTAAGGTGGGGCATGCCCACAGCCCGGATTGGGCGGGGTAAGGGGGACGGGGTCTGGGAGTACCTCGTTTTCCTTCCACTGAGGCAATTAGGGCTGTTTCTTCTCCACACACAAAGGCTCCGGCCCCTACACGAATATCGATTTTAAATCAAAGGGAAAATCAAAAATTTGGGCCCCTAATAAACCATGGCTCTTGGCTTGTTTGATCGCTTTAGTCAGACGGGCGATCGCGAGGGGATATTCTGCCCGGATATAAATATAACCATGGTTTGCCCCTACCCCATAGCCAGCGATCGCCATCCCTTCAATAATGCGGTGGGGATCACTTTCGAGTACTGCCCGATCCATGAAGGCCCCTGGATCTCCTTCATCCGCATTACAGATGACATACTTTTGATCCCCTGGCATCTTGGCCATGGTGGACCATTTTAGGCCCGTCGGATAACCACCGCCCCCCCGGCCCCGTAACCCACTGGTGGTAATTTCAGCAATGACTTCGGCTGGGGTCATGTCGGCTAAAACCCGATGCAAGGATTGGTAACCCCCCACTGCAAAATAGTCATCGATGGTTTCGGGGTTAATTTTGCCACTATTTTCTAACACGATCGGCAGTTGTTTTGAAAAGAACGGATGGTCGCGATCGCAACGGATCGGCATGGGCCCTGTAGGTTCTTCCCCTTTTAACGTGGCAATTAACGCAGGGGCCTGTTCTGGGGTTACCCCTTCATAGAGGGTTTGATCGGGATCAATTTCGACCAAAGGCCCCCCACCACAATAGCGTAAACAACCGACGCTACAAACTTCAATTTCCTCCGTTAAACCGGCCTCTGCAATGGATGTTTTCAAACTTTTTTGTACCGCCGCCGCCCCCAGAAGAAGCACAACCCGCCGCAGTACAACAACGAATACGCCGTTTGTTGGGGGCTAGTCCTGCTTGGCTTTGCTTTTGGATGGTAATTAATTGCTCAATATTCATAGAAAATCAGGAATTTAAAAAATTTTGAAGCTTTTGAAACAGGTAAAAAATTGATTTGAAGCCGATCACAACACTGTGGCCAGGAGGATACTCATTTCCATGGCTCTGTAGTCCTTAGATTAGATAATTAGTTTGGCTTCCCATAAAGTTGAGAGATTTAGGGAACAAGCATGACCATGGAACTTATTTCTGCTCTGGCCAATCCTTGGCTACGAATACTCTGATCGATGATCGATTTATGATTGATCCGTTAAGTTGGACTAACTTAGCAATATTAAGGCGAATAAGTTAACAAGGAAATGGCTGCCCCAGTACTAGCTAGCTTGCCATTGCTTAATTTGGGCTAGGGCTTCTTCCGATTCTTGTTTCCCCGCTACTTCCCCATCAAATACGACGGCGGGGGCAATGCCGCAGGCTCCTAAGCACCGAGCTGTGACTAGGGACACTTTGCCATCTTCGGTGGTTTCCCCCGACCTTAATCCCTAAATGGTTTTCTAAATCCGAGAGCACGCGATCGCTTCCTTTGACATAAACAAGCTGTGCCCATGCAGACAATACAGGAATGTTCACCGCTGGGTTTAAGGGAAAACAGATGGTAAAACGTAGCTACCCCATAGACCTGGCTCAAGGGCAATTTTAACCCCGCAGCAACGTACTCTAAAACATCTAATTCTAAAAAGCCAAAGGCTTCTTGAGCTTTATGCAAAATTTCAATGAGCGCATCCTGTTGGTAATGGTTGCGCTTCATCGTTACATCTAAAAGTTTAAAGCGTTTGGCATTGGCGACGGAAGCAACAGCAGAAGTCATAACAGTAAATATCCTTCAAGTTTAGGATTCAAAAATTAAAGTATTAATTCCTTGGTCAAAATCTTGGTCAAAATTAAGTGCGAATAAATTCAAATAAGTTCAAAACTAAATTAATGAATTTAATCTTGTTTATAAAGTTCTATAAACAACCACCATCAATAATTTCGAATAGTGATGAAAATAGTTTGTAAAGGAGGTTGAATTTTTAACTGTTTTTTAACTATTTATTTGACTATTAAAATCAGGAAATTACTTTGATTCTGTATTAATTCTATCTTGAAATAAAACAAACACTTTTTTCTTTAATAAATTCTTTAATAAATAATTTACTTCTTGATTAATTGCTAAATTACCATCGCGATTAAAATTACCATCGCGCTTAATTATTTATATTCTCCTGGCACCCCGTGGAACTGTTAGCCAAAAATAGCATTTTTACACCTTATTGGCACATTAATTTAAACTTAATGACTCAAATTTAATGGCAATAATTAACAGAGTTTATATGTTTATATTGCAGCTTATAATTAACCTCTGCTTCCCATAAGTCTTGCCTAGCCTAGGCTCTTGAAACAAAACTATTAAAATAAACTTGTAAAATAAGATAGAATAAAACTGATTTGTCAAAAATAGATTCTGTTTTTATTTAGTTCATAAATTTATTCCATCTAAGTCCCATTTAAGTCAAAATAATCCCACAATAATTCAAAATATAATTAATATATAATTATATTTGATCGGCTTGATCGGCAAAAAAACGATTGTAACTATTACAACTTAGTGCAATAAATTACTTAAATGAAGTAACAAAATGTCATCTTATCGCAATCCTAAATAGCTTGTGGTAAGTGAGTACATTAAAAGCTAAGTCTAGTAAGGATCTTCCTATTATGACCTAGTTAGAACTGCTATATATTTGAAAATGAGAATGATTGTAAAGTACGTTAATTAGGTTTTTAGGAAGTGGATAAGTAAAAAATATTAGATTTGTGGGGTTAATTACTTGAGGTTAAGTAATTTCGACTTTTATCCTAATCAACTTTTCTATTTAAACGGTCTAATTTTAACTTTATTTTATAAACAACAGGGATCTTGTTTAATCCATGGGTTATTGCGAGAATCATTAACAACCATCCTTATATAGCAATGCTAAATAGCTTGTGGCAATTGAGTACATTGAAAGACAAGTCTAGTAAGGATCTTCCTGTTATGACCTAGTTAGGACTGCTATATTGATCCCATTGATCACCTTGCCATGGAAGTTGAGGGTTAAAGTCTTGATCCGTAATCCTTGGGAGTCATGGATTTGAAGCGATCGCAGCAATCAACAATATGACGATTTGATTATTACAAATTAATCCTACTGGGACAGGACTTACGCAACAATTTCGATTCTGTCCTGGGAACCATGATGTTTGGGGACAATCGTTCAAGCAAGTCCCCCTCATTTGGGGGATTTAGGGTGCTTGTGCGTAGTTTCCATCAATAATCTCTTACTCT
>JAAUPO010000194.1 GCA_012033095.1 Synechococcaceae cyanobacterium RL_1_2
TGATACGGAAGTCATTATGTAGAAAAAGCCGTTTTATTGTTCTGATAATTTAATCGCTGAAACCTTTGTTATATAAACGATAGAAGTAGCTTGTCCCCCTCTAAGCCCCAGGAGAATTCGTTAATCATTGGTTGTCCATGGTTTTAACGTTAACGTAATAAGTTAGCCAGCTCTTGCAATAAATAATTAATCTGTTCTGGGGTATGGGTGGCCATTAAGGAAACCCGTAAGCGGCTAGTCGGAGCCGTGGGGGGACGGATCGCCGACACTAAGCAGCCCCGATCGCGCAGTTGTTGGGCCATGGCTAAAACTTGAGCCGCATTTTCCATCTTAAAACAAAAAATTGCCGATTCAGAGGGCAATAACTTGGTTTGTAAGGGCGGGTAGAGGGCCAATTGACTACGGAAAAAAGTAATATTCCACTTTAATCGTTCTAGGGGGCATGGCTCTTGTTGAAGAATAGCGATCGCTTCTAGGGCAGCGGCCGTATCGGCTGGAGTTAGACCGGTGGTGTAGATCCATGTGGGGCAACGATTACGCAAAAATTAATTAATGGCTCTGTCCCAGCCACATAACCCCCTAAACTCCCCAAGGATTTACTTAAGGTGCCGATCTGAATTAAAGGGCGATCGCGACAATTAAAATGCTCCACACATCCACTACCCCCCTGACCCATCACCCCAGTGCCGTGGGCTTCATCGAGTAACACCATCGCGTCGTAATGGGCTGCGAGATCTAAGGTTTGGGGCAGCGGACATAAATCCCCATCCATGCTAAATACACTATCGGAAACGATCAAACAACGGCGGCGATCGCGGCGGTGGGTATGGAGGTAATGTTCTAATTGGCCTAGATCTCGGTGGCCGTAGGTGAGGATTTGGGCTTGGCTGAGCTTGGCTCCATTTTTCAAACTAGAGTGATTATATTCATCAGCTAGAATCAGATCCTTAGGCCCCACTAAGGCCGAAATCACCCCCAAATTAGTGGTGTAACCAGAACTAAAAACTAGGGCTGTTTCGGTTTGTTTCCAATGGGCGATCGCCTGTTCTAATTGTTCATGTAAAGCGCGATGGCCAGTTAATAATCGGGAGCCAGTGGAACCAGTGCCCCATTGTTGAATCGCCGCGATCGCTGCCCGTTTAAGCCGAGGATCCGTTGCCAACCCCAGGTAATCATTGCTAGCAAAATTAATTAGTTGATGGTCCCCCATCGCCACCATGGCACCGTCATTGCCATCGATGACCGTCGGCGATCGATACCAATGGGCCCGGTGGATTGTATCGAGGGATGATGCTAGCCAGTCATAGGGGTCAGCCATAACCTAACCTGCTAGTTTACTTTTAACGATGGATTGGATTAACTTACCGTCCGCTTTCCCTTTCAGTTTCGCCATGACCGGGCCCATTACTTCCCCATATCCTTAGCAGAACTAGCTCCCACCTCAGCCATCACCGCCTCGATCGCAGCGGTAACCTCCTCCTCCGATAGTTGTTGAGGGAGATATTCCTCAATGATCACCAACTCAGCCGATTCACTCGCCACCAGATCCTCCCGGCCACCATTACGATATTGCTCAATGGAGTCCCGCCGTTGTTTAGCCGCTTTGACTAAGACCTCCATTTCCTCCTGCTCCGTCAATTGCTCCTGCCCCTTACCCCTCGCTTCCACTTCCTTTTCAATCAGAATTTTTTAATCCCCCGCACCGTTTCTAACCGTACCTTGTCCTTGGCTTTCATTGCCGCCTTAATGTCATCCGTAATGCGTTCTTTTAAACTCATAACCCTTATCGATAGTACTTGTATAAATTGCTGAAATAACCCCTCCCATTATAATTGGTGATGGCTTGTCTCTAAATGCTATCCTCAGGCTGTAATCCTTCATTTCCCAAGTAATCCACCCAGCATTGAGCGTTATTTTTCCCCTTAACCGTTCTATCCCTATGGCAAGACCATCCAAACAGAAACTTAGGGCTTTAGCTATTTTTGACATTATCTCGGCACTATACCCCGATGCCACCTGTAGCCTCGATTATGAAACCCCTGTGCAATTACTAGTGGCGACTATTTTGTCTGCCCAATGCACGGATGAGCGGGTGAATCAGGTCACCCCCCAGTTGTTTGCCACTTTCCCCGATGCCTTTGCCATGGCCGAAGCCCGATCGAGGAATTACAAGCCCTCGTGCGATCGACTGGTTTTTATCGCAATAAAGCTAAAAATATTAAAGCCGCCTGTCAACTACTAGTGGCGGAGTATGGCGGAGAACTCCCCCGCACCATGGAAGAATTAACCCGTTTGCCTGGGGTTGCTCGTAAAACTGGCAATGTGGTCTTAGCCCATGCTTTTGGCATCATTGTCGGTGTGACGGTGGATACCCACGTTAAGCGGTTAAGTAATCGTTTGGGTTTGACGAAACATCAAGATCCCAAAAAGGTGGAGCAGGATTTAATGAAACTGATCCCCCAACCGGAGTGGGAAAATTTGTCAATTCGCTTGATTTACCATGGTCGGGCGGTTTGTAATGCCCGTAAACCCCATTGTGTCGCCTGTGCCCTCGCCCATTTATGCCCTAGCAATCAAAGCTGACATATAGCAGCCCTAACTAGGTCATAACAGGAAGATCCTTACTAGACTTGTCTGTTCAATGTACTCAATTTCCACAAGCTATTTAGGATTGCTATAGTCCTAGCCCTAGCCAATTCGATCGCAACGAATTCATCATGGGGAAAACTTCACGACATTTGAGAGTATTAATCGGCTTTAGGAATAAGAATTTAATAACATCTAAAACTTAAATATCGATGGGTTACGCTCCCTTGAGGGATACCCTACAAATTTCTAAGTTATTTAATTCACGATCCTTAGGTGGCCTAGCGATCGATCAACTACCCTAATTTTAATGTTTGCTAATGTTTGTTAATGTTTGAATTTTAATGTTGGGTCTTATTTGAGAGGCCACCAAGATACTTTGCTACGGGTTGCCCCATAGACCTCTTTGAGGGCTTCAGGATCGTTAAGTTGAATGAGATCATTATGGCCGTCTTCCGTTTTACATAGTTCAATTAAACCCGCTTTGGTCATCGCTTTTAACACTTGCTCCACGGTGCGATGATTGAGTTGGCAGCTATGGGAAATAATATCCACCGGCAAATCTAACAGATAGTAACCGTCTTTATTTGGTTGGTTTTCGAGCGATCGCTCTTGGTAAATTACTGCCCGAAATAGAGCCGCCACCGCTTGGGGGGGATAACTACTGCAATTGAGAAGATGGTAATGGAATTTTTCCCGCAATTCACACAGAAAATCGTATTTAGTTTTAAAATCGACGTTGCCTTGGTAGAGGGTAGCGATCGCGTTGAGGGGAATTTTAATCACATCGGTGGTTTTATAGGCTTCCACTAGACTAGGAAAACTACGACAAACCAAATCAACCCCCAACGGTAAATTTCTCATGCCAAAACAACTACCGGGATAGGTCATGGCAATAATGCGATCTAAGGGGGTACTACGCATCACGACGGGCCCCCCTTCCACGATCGCGTAAAGAAATTCTAAGGACTGGTGAGGACGAAAGGCAGTAAAAATAGGACGGCTAGAGTAGAGCTTTTCCGCAATGGGCCCATCCTGAGCCCATAAGACTTCCATTTCCCCTGGGTCTAAACCACGAAATAGAAAATTATGGTGGATTAACTGCTGAATCAACATTGAATGGGGGGGATCAACACCCTGTTTGTTCATAGAGTCTCTGGAAGCGGAAAATATGCTCAAAACTCCAGTCATTCTACAGGAGAACCCCCAAACTTTGGCAAGTTAACCCAATTTAACCCAATCAACAATAAAAATAGGATTGAATTTCAAATGATTTCTATTACAATTGAATTTGATTTGATTACCATGTGGTTTCATTAAAAGAGTGATTTATGACGTTTGGGCAAAATATGATGGCTTGGCTGCGGCCCCGTAAAACCAGTCATTATCTAGGATGGGGTTTAGGAGCTTTAGCGATCGCGCTAATATTGGGGTGGTGGCAAACCGTTGGGGTTAATTCCCCTTTGGGCCAGTTAGGTTGGCAGGGTTGGGCCACTATTGGTTTAACGGCGTTGGCATTTTGCTTAAATGCCATGACCCCTCTCCCAGCGGAAATTATTTTTCTTGGGGCCCTGGGGTTGTTGATTCTCACTGGCATTTTGGATTCAGAAACCGGTTTAGCGGGATTTAGTAACGAAGGTTTAGCCACGATCGCCGTACTCTATCTAGTGGTGATGGGGCTACAACAAACCGGATCGTTAGGGTGGATTTCCCAGCGAGTATTAGGTTTACCCAAGGGGGAATCGGCGGCCCTCTTCCGCATGATGTTACCGGTGATGGGCCTGAGCGCTTTTTTAAATAACACCCCCGTTGTGGCCATGTTCATTCCCATCGTGAATGAGTGGTGCCGGAAATTGCGCATTAGCCCTTCAAAATTGATGTTGCCCCTTAGTTATGCGGCCCTGTTTGGGGGGTGCTGCACCCTGATCGGCACGAGTACTAATTTAGTGGTTAATGGTTTATTGATCTCCGAAACTGACCATCCGGGGTTAGGGATTTTTGATATTACATTGGTGGGTTTACCCTGCGCGATCGCGGGTACGTTGTTTTTGATGTTGACCCATCGTTGGTTATTGCCCATCCGCAAACCAGCCATCAGTGACCAGGATGATATGAGGCAATACACCGTAGAAATGGTGGTGAGTGAGGGGAGTTCCCTCGCCGGCAAAAGTATCGAAGACGCGGGGTTAAGGAATTTACCCAACTTATTTTTAATTGAAATTGTCCGTAATGCCCTCGTGTTACCGGCGGTGAGTCCTAGGGAAATTCTCCAGGAAAAAGATCAATTGATTTTTGTAGGAGCTGTTGATTCCATTCTTGATTTGAATCGGTTACGGGGGTTACAACCTGCCACCGATCAAGTGTTTAAGCTAGATACCCCGCGATCGGAACGGTGTTTAATTGAAGCGGTGGTCTCTAATAGTTGCCCTATCCTGCGGCAAACCATTCGGGAAGGGAAATTCCGTAGTCGTTATAATGCGGTGGTGTTAGCCGTGGCCAGAAATGGGGAAAAACTCCAGGGTAAAATCGGGGAAATTCGCCTCTTACCGGGGGATACCTTACTGCTAGAAACCCATCCCACCTTTGCGGAACAACAACGGGGTTCGACGGATTTTTACCTAGTCAGTGAAATTCCTGATTCTGAACCAATGCGCCACGATCGCGCCCCCATTGCCCTAGGGATTTTAATGGCCATGGTGGTGTGTGCGGTATTTGGTTGGTTATCCATGTTAAAAGCCGCCACCGTTGCCGCGATCGCTATGATGATCTGTGGTTGCTGCTCCCCTAGCCGTGCTCTAAAAAGTATTGAATGGCAAGTGATGTTAGTGATCGGTGCTGCTTTTGGTCTTGGGAAGGCCCTAGAACTAACTGGAGCCGCCGAAGCGATCGCCAATAGTTTGATTCAAGTAGCTGGGGATAATCCGTGGACAACCATTATTGCGGTGTACGGA
>JAAUPO010000195.1 GCA_012033095.1 Synechococcaceae cyanobacterium RL_1_2
GACCCATTAGGCCATGTAAAGAAAAGTTGGCAGGGTTCTCCAGTTCAAGATAGTTATAGTTAAGGGCTGTTTATCAAGTCCATTGCATTTGCCTTTTGCCCCCTTAAATCTCCCAACTTTGGGGGACTTTTAATAATTTTTCAGGCATTTCTCCCCCAGCATTGGGGACAGGGGGGCTTTATAAATCAGCTCTTAAAGATCTAACTCAAAGGCTTTATGAATGACTTTAACTGCTTGAATTGCCTGGATTTGGGGGATCATGCAGCTAATTTTTATTTCTGAGGTGGTAATCATCAAAATATTGATGTTTTCTTGGGCTAACGCAGAAAATAACCTCGCCGCAATCCCTGGTTGACCGATCATCCCGGAACCAACAATACTCACTTTGGCCACATCGGTTTCGACCACAATTTCTGTTTCCGCCATTAATTCTGGTTTGAGGGCATTAATGGTGGTTACGGCTAAATTGCTTTGATCTTGATCGATGGTGAATACTAAATCCCTGGTTTGCTGGCCGTTAATTTGGCGGGTACGTTCAGATTGCACAATCATGTCCACACTAATTTTCGCCGCAGCTAATACGCTAAAAATTTTCGCTGCCATGCCGACGCGATCGGGCACATTGAGAATGGCTACATGGGCTTGATTTTGGTCTAACGCGACCCCCCGTAAAGCTATTAAGTCCGTCTGGGGAGCCTTGGGAGTAGCAGAGGAATGATCAATCTCAAAGGTCTGGCAAAGGGTATTGATGGCTGTTGCTGCATCTGCTTGATCGATGACACAACTGAGTTTTATTTCTGAGGCCGCAATCATTTGAATGTTAATCCCGGCGGTGGCTAGGGCTGAAAACATTTCCGCTGCAATTCCTGGCCGCCCAATCATCCCGGCTCCTCGAATGGAAACTTTCGCGATCGCTTGGTCGGTGGCCACGGTACCCAATTCTCCTTGACCCAGTTGGGCTGCAATGCCATGGGTAAGGGTTGCTGTGGTTGCTAAGCTATCCGGAGCTACGGTGAATACAATGTCATTGCTATTGCCATCATGGATGGATTGAATAATTAAATCCACATCAACCCCCGCTTGGGCCACATGGTTAAACAGTTCACTTGCAATGCCAGGGCGATCGGGAATTTGACTAATGGCCACCTTCGCTTGATTCAGGTCTAATTCCACTCCATCCACGGCCTTAGATAACTCTAAGCCATCACCGATGTCTAATTTGGCTGGATTATTGGTCACAATGGTAGTGCCCGGCTCCTCTGTCCAACTCGATCGCACCACCAATGGCAACGCATAATTACGGGCTAATTCCACGGCGCGGGGATGGAGCACGTTCGCCCCTAAACCTCGCTAGCTCTAGCATTTCATCACAGGTGATTTTCTCTAATAATTTGGCCTCTGGTACTTGGCGGGGATCCGTACTCAAAATGCCGGACACATCGGTATAAATTTCACATTTTTCCGCTTCTAACGCCACCGCCAAAGCCACTGCCGAAGTGTCAGATCCTCCCCGGCCTAGGGTGGTAATTTCTAAATCATCGCCGCTGCTAATGCCTTGGAATCCTGCTACCACTACCACTTGACCGTGATCTAAATGTTTACGTAGGCGCTCGGTTTTAATATCTAAAATGCGGGCATGGCTATGGTGGGCCTCCGTCACAATACCCACTTGGGCTCCGGTGAGGGAAATCGCTGGTTGGCCTAATTCTTGGAGGGCCATGGTTAATAACGCGATCGATACCTGTTCCCCCGTGGCTAATAACATATCCATTTCCCGCATACTGGGGTTGGAAGTAATTTGTTGGGCTAAATCTACCAATTGATCTGTGGTTTTTCCCATTGCCGAGACTACCACTACCACGCTATGGCCAGCGGCCACCGTCCGTTTGACCCTGCTCGCCACCGCTTGAATCCGTTCTACACTTCCAACGGAAGTCCCACCGAATTTTTGCACCACAATTGTCATGTTTGTTGTTTACTCCTATTTGATGCCCTCAAAAGAAAACCCTAGCTAGAAAAGATTAACCTAAACTTTCCTAATGTTAAAGTCCTAACTACTAGGACAAAAGTTGCGCCGAAAAACCATATAGTCTTTTGGAATAATGATGGGAAACAAATACAGCTAAAATCATTCTACGGTAAGGGATAAAAATCCCATACTAAATCAAATTCACTATAAATAGGTCGGAGAGCTTTAGACGGTAAGGATTACAACCTATTTCCCTAGAGTGACTGTGAGGCAAAGGCTTAAGTAGGACTTACGCACAAACCCCCTAAATCCTCCAAATTTGGTGGCCTTGTTTGGGCGATTGTCCCCAAACATCCCCAAACGTCATGGTTCCCAGGAGAGAATCGAAATTTTTGCGTAAATCCTGAATTTAAAGCCTGCCGATTGATAATCCTTAAAATGAAGTTCAATGGCCCCAAACTTTCCCCATATTGAGCAAAAAGTTTGAAGCTGAAACAATTTGTAAAATAATGTAGCGGTTTAAGAATTGTGATTAGATAAGGAATTTAACGTTAATTTGGTTTGGGTTATATGCATAAAATTCCTGTTACTGTCATTACCGGATTCTTAGGGGCCGGTAAGACTACGTTGATTCGTAATTTATTGCAAAATAATGGCGGGCGGCGGATTGCGGTGTTGGTGAATGAGTTTGGGGAAGTGGGAATTGATGGGGAAATTTTGCGAGGTTGTCAGGTGTGTGATGGGGATGATGGGAACTTTAACATTGTGGAGTTGGCAAATGGTTGTCTTTGTTGCACGGTGCAGGAGGAATTTTTGCCGACCATGCAGGAGATTGCTAAAACGTAAAGAACAGCTTGATTTTATTGTGATTGAGACTTCTGGTTTGGCGTTACCTAAACCTTTGATCCAGGCGTTTCGTTGGCCGGAAATTAGGACTGGGGCGACGGTGGATGGGGTGATTACGATCGCGGATGCCCAGGCCTTAGCAAGTGGCCAATTAGTGGGGGATTTAACAGCTTTAGAGGCCCAACGCCAGGAAGATGAGAGCTTAGATCATGAAACACCGATCGAGGAATTATTTGAGGATCAATTGGCCTGTGCGGATTTAGTGTTGTTAACTAAAAATGATTTATTGGATGAAGCGCAACAAACCCAAGTAAGGCAATGGTTACAGGGTGAAATTAGTCCAGGCGTTAATATTATTTCCTGTGAAAATGGTCAAATTTCCCCAGAGATCTTGTTGGGATTTAATGCGCAGGTTGAAGATGATTTAGAAAATCGTCCTAGTCACCATGACCACGAGGAAGACCATGAGCATGACGATCACATTAATTCGGTTTACCTTGAGTTGGATCAATCTTGGGAACGGGACTTATTAATCCGTAAATTGGAAACGATCGCGAAAACCCAAGAAATCTATCGCATTAAGGGATTTGCCGTTATCTCCGATAAACCTATGCGCTTAGTGGTACAAGGGGTGGGAACCCGGTTTGATAGTTTCTTCGATCGCCCATGGCAACCGGAGGAAAAGCCTAAAACATCCTTGGTTTTTATTGGTAATGATCTGGATAAACAGACAATAAAAATGGCTTTAACGGCCTAATACTCGATGGCGTAAGTTCAGGCTCCAGTGCTCAATTAGCAGTAGATAGTATGGTAGTGCTAAAGCTGTAAGGATATTTAAACCCAGGATAATTGATTATCACGGGGTTTAATCTTCCTGATCCTTACATGTATAAGACTACCGATAGTATTATTTCTTACTGCTTTGGGATTTACGCACAAGTCCCCCAAATTTGAAGGATTTAGGGGGCTTGCCCGTCAGTCCTAATAGGGCTTGGTTTTGCTAGGTTATGGTCAGTGTCCTATCGTTAGGCACTAAATACCCAGGCGTTGATAGATGTGATCTAGGTTTTTCAGATCATTTTGGGGATCAAAACAATGATCAATTTCCCCAGGGGAAAGATGGGATTGCACCTGGGGATCGGCTTTAACAAGGGCTTGAAAATCGCCGCCGGGTCGGTTCCATGCTTGGTGGGCTAGGGTTTGGACAATTTTATAAGCATCCTCCCGGCCTACACCTTTACCCACTAAAGCGAGTAATACTTTTTGGCTAAAGATAACCCCGCCATAAATATTCATATTGCGCTCCATATTTTCGGGGTACACCAACAGATTTTTGATTAAGCCGGTGGTTTGCTTCAACATGAAATGGATCAAAATACAGCTATCGGCTAATACAACCCGCTCGACGGAACTATGGGAAATGTCCCGCTCATGCCATAGGGCCACGTTTTCTAGGCTGGCCATAGCGTTCCCCCGAATGATGCGGGCCATGCCAGTTAAACGTTCCGATTTAATGGGATTCCGCTTGTGGGGCATAGCAGAGGAGCCTTTTTGACCAGGGGAAAAGTATTCCTCTACTTCGAGCACATCACTGCGCTGTAAATTTCTGATTTCCACCGCAAACCGTTCGATCGAGGCGGCCAGTAATGCTAATTGATTCATAAAATTAGCGTGGCGATCGCGGGAGATCACCTGGGTCGAAGCCGTATCTGGCTCTAAACCTAATTTTTGACAAGCGATCGCTTCCACTTGGGGATCAATATTGGCATAGGTGCCCACCGCCCCAGAGATCTGACCCACCGCAATTTCTTTTCTGAGGGCCACTAAGCGATCGCGGTTGCGTAACATTTCCGCTAACCATCCAGCCAATTTAAAGCCAAAGGTGATGGGCTCAGCGTGGATACCATGGGATCGGCCCACCATGACCGTTTCCCGATGTTGTTGGGCTTGGTAACGGATGGCTTGAATTAATTCTTCCACACATTCCAAAATCAAGTTCAAACTAGAAATCATCTGGAGGGCCAGGGCCGTATCCAACATATCAGAGCTAGTCATACCCAAATGAATATAACGACCCGCCTCCCCAACGTACTCATTGACATTGGTCAAAAAAGCAATGACATCGTGGCGTACTTCCTGCTCAATTTCCAAAACCCTTGCTACGTCAAACCTGGCTTTTGCTTTAATTTCCTCCACCGCTTCCATCGGAATTTTGCCCAATTCAGCCTGGGCCTCACATACAGCAATTTCCACTTTAAGCCAAGTATCGAGCTTAGCTTCATCAGTCCAAAGATTTCCCATTTCGGGTAAGGTATAGCGTTCGATCACGATTTCTTCTGTGTGGTTTTCCCAAAAATTAACAATCTTCCATCCTACCCCACCACCATCCCGATCCAGATCAATCAAATGCTGATAATTAGTTGATTGATCTGGATTGACAGGACTTACGCAAAAATTTCGATTCTGTCCTAGGAACCATGATGTTTAGGGACAATCGTTCAAGCAAGTCCCCTAAATTTGGGGATTTAGGGAGCTTTGTGCCTAAGTCCTATTTGAGCAATTTTAAGGAAAATCCAAGAAAATTACCGCTGTAGGTTCAGGAAAAATGGTGGTTTCAGCCCTTGATGGGGGGATTAATCCTGATTCAATGTTGAGGTGGAATCAGGCTATGCTAACAAAAATTAACTTGGGTAGAGCGATCGCTCCTTG
>JAAUPO010000196.1 GCA_012033095.1 Synechococcaceae cyanobacterium RL_1_2
AAACGTTTTGTCGGGCGATTAACCATTGATCAATCTCAGCCCGATCGCGGGCGGGTAAGGTTTGACTCAGATCCGGTTGATCCAGATTGGCATAGAGCACAAAAAAGCTATAGGTATTCCAGAGGGTGAGCAGGTAATCCCGCAAGCATTCCGTTACCCCAGCCACGCTAAAGTTTTTATTTTTATCCGCTGCGGCAATGGTGTAAAAATACCACCGGAGGGCATCGGCTCCCTGCTCCGTCAAAATTGTCCAGGGATCAACGGTATTACCCTTGGATTTAGACATTTTGCGGCCATGTTCATCATTGACTAGACCGACGATCGCCGCATTTTTAAACGCAGAGGTGGGGTCAAATTTCCCGGCTAAGGGGCCCGGTGCTCTGGTTTCATCACCGCGATCGGTCAATAGGGTCGCAAGGGCATGGAGACTATAAAACCAACCCCGGGTTTGATCCTGGCCTTCAGAAATAAAATCCGCCGGGAAATTAGCTAAACATTCCGCCTCATTTTCAAAGGGGAAATGGTAACGGGCATAGGGCATGGCCCCGGATTCAAACCACACATCGATCGTGAGGGGCAAACGACGGTAGGTTTGGCCGTTGCGTTCAAAGGTAATCTCGTCAATGTGGGGACGATGGAGATCCAGATCCGTCAGATCCCGGCCCGTCAAGGCCTCTAACTCCTTAACGCTGCCCACACAAATTTTATCGAGGCCATCCTCACTCACCCAAACCGGCAGAGTTGCGCCCCAATAACGTTCCCGGGAGATCGCCCAATCAATATTATTTTCTAACCAATTACCAAAGCGACCATTTTTAATAGTTTCAGGAATCCAATTAATAGCTTGGTTATTGCTTAATAACTGCTCCTTCACCGCCGTCGTTTTGATGTACCAACTACTTTTGGCATAGAAAATCAAAGGCGAATCACACCGCCAACAGAAGGGATAGGCGTGTTTAATTTTGCCCGATCGATACATCAAATTCCGTTTTTTGAGATCAATGGTGATCGGTTTATCCGCATCTTTAAAGAAGAGTTTTTTATACTCACTATCCTCCACATCGTGGGGGCGGACTTCATCGTACATAATGCCCGTTTCATCCACAGAAAAAAGGGTGGGTAAATCATATTTGCGGCCAATGTCTAAATCTCCGTAGGCCGGCGCAATATGGACAATGCCAGAACCATCTTCAGTGGTCACAAAGTCATCGCTGATCACCCGATAACCATTGGTCATATCTTCCGTATCTAAACCCTTACCTACCAAAATCGGATCGTAGCTTAACCCCACCAAATCTTTGCCGGTTAAGGTTTTGAGCACTTGGTACTTATCCTTCCCAAAGGCCTGATCCGCTAAACAAAGGGCCGCTAAATATAAATCCTGATCTTCGGTTTTGTCGTTATCGTTGAGGGCGATCAGACCATATTCCACGTCGTCCCGCACCGCTAGGGCTACGTTAGCCGCTAGAGTCCAGGGGGTGGTAGTCCAGGCTAAAAAATACACCGATCGCGCTTCTGAGGCTTCAATCACACCGCGATCGATCAACCCTTGAGGATGGGCCGGAAATTTAGGCCACACCGAAGGATCATCGACCTCCTCCTTCATCCCTTGGGATACTTCATGATCCGCTAAACTCGTATTACACCGAGGACAACGGCGGGTAGTTTTATAATCTTCATACAATAAACCCCGATCCCATAGGGATTTTAAAATCCACCAACAGGTTTCCATATAATCGCGATCGTAGGTGATATAGGGATCATCCAGATCTAACCAAAACCCAATACGTTCGGTAAGCTTATTCCAATCCTGAACATAGCGAAATACCGAATCCTGGCATTTTTGGTTAAATTCAGCAATGCCAAAGGTTTCAATATCCTGTTTACTTTTAGAGCCAATTTCCTTTTCAATCTGCACTTCCACCGGTAAACCATGGGTATCCCAGCCCCCCGCCGTTGGGTACGATAACCCTGCATCGTTTTGTAACGGGGATAAAGATCCTTGATCGAACGACCACAAACATGGTGAATCCCAGGCTTACCGTTAGCCGTCGGTGGCCCTTCATAAAATACAAAATTTCCCTTGGGGGCCGTTTTTTCAATGGAAGCCCGAAAAATATCTTTTTCACCCCAAAATTTGAGGATTTCTTCTTCTAGCTGGGGAAAATTAACTTTCTGGTCAACGGGTTTAAACATTGAAGCACGGGGATTCTACACAATAGAAATTAATTCTATCACTTACCTAAGCGACTAAGGTTTTGGGGGGTAACGCGAAGAATGGATCAAATCGCGTTCACCTTTATGGCGTTGCTGAGATATAGTCGCCACTACACAAAACATGACATTTTTGAATTGGGAAAACTTTATTGGGTAAGGGTTTAACCCGATAAAACCCTATTAATTACTCAGGAGATCGCTATAACGATCGCGTAGGGTAAAGTCATTATTTTTCATGCTGCCTTTGCATCTTAAAACTATGCTCATTTAAGCTTCCCTTCCTCTTCCACGTTCCCATGGGCCCAATTTTAATTCCCAGGAAGTTCACGCAACGCTAGGAACAAAAAGCGAACTCCCCCGCAGGTATCGCGTTAAAAATATTTTATTGATCTAAGCTCTAAATAGGCTAATCAGGTGGATGCTATCCGGCAGAAATCTAAGTCTGGCGAAGCATCACCCCATAGGGATTATTGAGTTGGAGGGCAAGAACTGGCCCACGATCCCAAGGTTAGGGCCTGTGCGTAAGTCCGATAACTGATGATATACCCTAGCAAATTATGGAGGGTTTAGGTTGTCATAGTCAGCGAAAAAGCCCTAATTTCTTGTTAAGAATTATTAATTTATTGTCTATTTCATTAATAAAGTACTTGAATCTATAAAAATTACTACATGAATTTTCCTAAACATCCATAGTAAAGCTCCAGAGGGCTTTTCTTCAGGAAGTAAGGCATCTAAATCCATTAATTAATGTCTTCAGGATTTGATAAATTAGATTGCAGCAAGTTTTGAAAAAAATTTATATTTTAATAAATGATGTTCAACATAAATTACCGTGGCATAGTTGCTACAGTTCTAGCTTTTTGTCTGTTGGTGCTTACCGCCTGTAGCGAAGCAGCTCCCACAGATGTTCTTAATAAAAACGATTTAACCTATAAGCAGATTGTTAATACTGGTATTGCCAATAGTTGTCCCCAACTAGGTGATATTAGACGGGGTTCGATCGAACTTGAGACTGGTGTTACCTATACCATCACTGATTTTTGTATAGAACCGAAAGAATATTTCGTAAAAGAAGAAGCTCGTAACAAACGCCGTGATGCGGAATTCGTTCAAGCGCAACTTCTTACCCGTTATACTTCTAGCCTTGAGCAAATGACTGGTACTGTTACCGCTGCGGCTGATGGCAATTTAGTCCTTACGGAAGAAGAAGGCATTGATTTCCAAAATATTACTGTTAAGCTGCCTGGGGGAGAGGAAGTTCCTTTCTTCTTCACCATCAAAAATCTAGTGGCAACGGCCCAAGGTGGATCTGGTATTGACTCCTCTACGGATTTTGTTGGGGAATTCAATGTTCCTTCCTATCGTGGTTCTAATTTCCTTGATCCTAAAGGTCGTGGGGTAGCCAGTGGTTATGATAATGCGGTGGCTCTTCCTGCCAATGCGGATGTGGATCAACTAACCCGGGCTAACGTGAAGCAACTAGTAAGCGGTAAAGGGGAAATTTCTCTGCAAGTAAGTAAGGTGAATTCTGAGACTGGAGAAATTACTGGTACTTTCATCAGTGACCAACCTTCTGCCACTGACTTGGGAGCAGAAGACCCTGAAGATGTACGCATTAAAGGTATTTTCTACGCCATTGTTAATAGCTAAAAGTTTACAAGGGCAAACGTAATTGGATCCCTCATACTTGTGGGGTTATTAAGTTATAAACCTGGGCCATTGCCTAAGGGGAGTGAAAGGAGCGGTAAGACTGCTCCTTTTTTATGGTGATGGGGGGGGTTTATGAATTTTTTTTATTGTTGTACGGAGAAAAGGATGATTCGTAATTAAATAGAAGAAGATTAATTTAAAGCTATTGTTTTTCTTTTACCATCTACAACCATGGGCAAGAGTTTACTCGCAAAGGCGATCGCGGCCTGTCAGGAGCAAAATTGGAGTAGTGCCCAGGATTATTTATATCAATTGATCACCACCACGGAACTAGGGGCCAAGGATGCTTTTCCCCTCACCGACGAAGAACATGGGGAGTTAGCCGCGATCGCGATGGACATTTTGCGCCACGGTAGCTTTGATGATAAATGGAACGTTTCAAAATTAATTCCGAAATTAGATCCAGGGATCAAAACAGATTTAATTAGGATGGCCCAAGATACCGCGATCGATCTTGATTGTCGTTGGTTTGCGATTCGCAGTTTAGCCTCTTTTCAGGATGTGGAAGTGGTGTGGTGTCTGTTGGCTCTAATGCACAAGACCCCAGAGGAACAATTGCAACAGATTGCCGCAGAAGTGATCAGTCACCTTGGCATTGAAGTGATCGATCAATTAACGAACTTATTGGTAGAACCCAACTCCAAATTATCAGTGATGCAAGCCTTCAGCCACATGCGCTTACCGGAAGTCATTCCCCCAACCCTAACGGTATTGACAGATCCCGATCCCCACATTAGAGCCCTAGGCATTAATATTCTAGCGAGTTTCCCCCGCATGGAAACGGCTGCTGCTTTAATTAATGCCCTTCAAGATCATAGCAGCGAAGTTAGGTTAGAAGCCGTCATTGGTTTAAGAATGATGATTAGGTTGTTAGAGCCAGAACAATTGTGTGAGTTGTTGGCCCCTTTGCTCCATGATTTGAATTTTAAAGTGTGTTCAGAAACCGCCATTACCCTAGGCAAAATTAAAAGTGATCAGGTCGAAATTATCTTTACTGAAGTGATTACCAGTGATTTAACCCCCCTAGAGCTGGTGTTAACGATGATTAAAGTTTTAGGGTGGCGGGACAGTGAATCTAGTCTCAATCTCATCGGTAAAATTGTGACCGATGGGGACGATCGCGTATTAAAAATGATTGCCAAAACCCTAAGCAAGGTCAAGAACCCAACCCTGAAGCCCCAAGCCGCTAAAATTTTGAATGATCTCTATGAATCTAATTATTTAATTGTGAGTAAATCTAGCACCATTAAACAAGCGATCGCCTATGCGGCGGGTCATTTAGGAGAATCCATCAATAAACCCTTGTTAAATATATTAGCGAAGGATGACCATCCCCGAGTCCGGTTGCACAGCCAAAAAGCCCTAGAAAAATTGGAAATTAGTCCAGGAATTTAAGTAACGTAAGTTGCTAGTTACTCTTGTCAAATTTATTTTGGGTTACAAAGCCAGGACTTACGCAAAAATTTCGGGTAGTCCTATACAGGTAAGGATCAGGAAGCTTAAATCGATTGATAAGCAATTATTCCTAGATCTAACCTACATTCAGCAGGTGCTAACCAAGTAAATAATATTTTTGAGACTCAGGAGCAAG
>JAAUPO010000197.1 GCA_012033095.1 Synechococcaceae cyanobacterium RL_1_2
TTTTGGACATTACTGCCACCGCTGAACAATTGGGAAAAACCGCCGGCAAAGATCTCCAAGCGCAAAAGCAACCTATCCTAGTTTATGGGGATTGGAAAATCTAAAGAGCAAGCCCATAATTTAATTGAGGGAGCCATTAGAGAATTACAGCCCTACGGTGAAAAAGCTGATCCCCTTAGGGCGATCGCTAAGTACATTATTGAACGTCAAAACTAGGGCATTAGATTAACCCATGAATGATTTTAGTAATATTCTCACTAATCGAGTTTTGATTGTGGCCTTGATTGCTTGTGGTTCTGCCCAAGCGATTAAATTATTATTTCAGTTAATCCGTTTTCGGCGCATTAATTGGAATTTATTATTTAGTTCGGGGGGAATGCCTAGCTCCCATTCGGCTTTAGTGGGGGCGCTGGCCACCGCCGTTGGGGAATATAAAGGCTGGGGAAGTCCAGAATTTGCGATCGCGTGTTTGTTTGCAGTGGTGGTCATGTATGACGCAGCAGGGGTCAGACAGGCCGCCGGTAAACATGCCAAAGTACTCAATAAAATGCGAGAACAATGGATTACTGAAGAAAATATTGAAGATACTTTTACCGATGAAAGTTAAAGGAACTGTTAGGCCACACCCCTTTACAGGTGTTAGCCGGATTAATTTTAGGTATTTGTACAGCGGTAGGGGCCTATGCGTTGGTGTAGTCTAGCACTTCATTCCTGAAGCTTTTTAATTAACCTGGATGGTTAATAGGGCAAACGCATACTAATGTTCACTCAACGAAAGAATAATAGTTTCAGCGATTTTTTAAAATTTTTATTCTCAATAAAACCTTGTTTAACTTTGCTTATTGCGAAAAAAGGGGAGTATGCGTTTTCCCTGGGATGGTTAACAATTAACTATCCTAAATAGTTTGGGGCAATTGAGTACATTGAAAGCCAAGTCTAGTAAGGATCTTGATGTTATGGCCTAGTTAGGACTGCTATATTAACTATCCTGAGTTCGAGATAAGCCAAAACCTTCAATATGCCGTTGCTTAGTTGTCTTATAAGTCAACGCTAATGATTCATTTCAGAGATTTGTCTGTTAAAAATAGCCCTTAACCCAAACTACGGTTAGCTATTAACTAATTGTTGAGCTTGTTTAATCCACCCCTTAATCTCGCTACAGGAAGGACAAAGATCCCGACGACGGGTATGGGCTACCTGAAGGCGTAAAACGTTACGATGAATGGGCCCAGGTTGAGCCGCCGCTAACTGACCAATGTTAGCAATGCCACTATGGAGCAATAGGCCACCATACTGATAGCCGACTTTTGGGACACAGCCGAGTTCCGCGATCGCTCTCCATTTTTCAATAGATTGAAGGTGAAGGCCTAATTTTTGACCGAGGGCAATTTTGAGCGCAGCACTGGAAGTGTAACGCAATAGATCTTGATTGGTAACAATTCCTAAACTAGCTAAAATTTAGCCGATCGCGGGCACTTAGTCCCTGAAGATGTTCTAAAGGCCAATGGTAGGGTTTAACCATGGAGAGATGGGGGATAGAATAGAAATATAATAGAAAATAATGGGTAATTGATCGCCGTTATCGTTGTTATGGATAGAATCGGAAAAGTTAGATCATGGTTAAAGCTGTAAAAATTGATCCCGTAGTGATACTTATCGGCGATCGTCATGACAGACAAGACTTACGCAAAAATTTCGATTCTGTCCTGGGAACCAGGATGTTTGGGGCTATTTGGAGACAATCGTTCAAGCAAGTCACCCAAACTTTGGGAATTTAGGGGGCTTGTGCGTAAGTCCTAATCAATTTACTTTACTCCAATTCAGATCCCATTTATCCCTACAAAGCGACAGCATTCACTCTACTACTTATCCATCATCATCAGGTTAATATCATCTTCCATGGACAAATCATGTTTACTCCACGTTATCTAATTGATCTTCAATCCCCACAAGAAGATGGCTTCACCTTGATCGAAATTCTTATGGTGGTTGTGATCATTGCGGTTCTATCTGCGATTTCCTTGCCAAGTTTTCTGAACCAAGCCAATAAAGCTCGTCAAGCGGAAGCCTTAACTAATATTGGAGCGATGAATAAAGCTCAGCAAGCTCACTTTGTCGAAAAATTCGAATTCACTACGGATCTCAGTCGTTTATCTCTGGGGATTAGTCCCGGCAACGGTAATTATACTTATACAATTCAAGCCGTTGATGTGAAAAAGCGGTCAGTAACGTAGCCCAAAGTCACTATAACTCCCTTTTTTCCTATGTCGGAGTAACGGACTTAACTAACCTCAATAGCCATGCAAGCACCAATGTCTCTTTAGTCTGTCGAGAAAATTTACCCACCGCTAATCCTGTGGTAGGCGCGACAATTTCTTTAGGGTGTCCTGCTAATTTTGAAATTTTAGAATAAAAAGTAACCCCATTACCTCCTGGGTTGGGGTTTATCTTAAACATCGATCGCGGACAATGTTATTTCCTAAAAGCCAAGTAAAGCTCAACTAAGCCTAGCTACAGACCTAACCCGTCAAGAAACACTAGTTACTATCGTGCCCTTTTACCGTTACAATCATCACCCTAGAAACCAGATCTAGGGTGTGATCTTGAGAACCTATCCTATAAAGCAGTGCCACATTCTGGACAGAATTTATGGGCATTGGGGCTGATGGTACCGCAATTATGGCAGGAGAGGGAGTTGGTGTTTTCCGTGGTCGTGTTGGTATTGGGTAAGCCAATCATTTGGGCATTACTTTTACCGGGGGCTACCATCGGATAGCAATTTTCATCCTGGGTAACATGGACTTCTAGTAAAACTGGGCCATCATGGTTAAGCATTTCGGTAATAGCATCGGCTAGATCTACGCGATCGCTGATGCTCATCCCCTTGACCCCACAAGCTTCTGCTAATAATTTAAAATTAGGCATTCCTTTTTGCATGTTCGAAGAGGAATAACGCTCACCATAGAAAGTTTGTTGCCATTGACGTACCATGCCTTGCCAACCGTTATTTA
This sequence comes from Synechococcaceae cyanobacterium RL_1_2, assembly GCA_012033095.1. Taxonomy (GTDB): domain Bacteria; phylum Cyanobacteriota; class Cyanobacteriia; order Cyanobacteriales; family JAAUPO01; genus JAAUPO01. The sequence goes on from JAAUPO010000197.1 coordinate 3,012, forward strand.
GGATAATGGTTTTAGCTGGAATGTCATATTGAGCGAGGGTAGCTAGTTCCTGGGAGTTCATTTGGAAACTGGCATCACCACTAATACAAATTACTTGCTCTGTATTTTGAAGAGCCACTTGGGCTCCCATGGCCGCAGGCAAACCAAAGCCCATGGTACCTAAACCAGCACTAGAAACCCAACGGCGGGGGCCATTTTTTAAAAATTGGGCGGCCCACATTTGATGTTGACCCACATCGGTGGTGTAGCAAGCATGGGGGGCTTGGCGACCAACTTCCACAATGACTTCCTGGGGAGAAATACTGTGATCATAGTGGGGTACTTGTAGGGGATACTTTTCTCGCCAACCGTTGATGCGATCGAGCCAAGGTTGTTTACGATCGCGATCCCTTGGCACATTTAATTCCCGTGCCCGCTTAAGTAATTGGTCTAATACTTCCCGTACATCCCCCACAATGGGAACTTGGGGAGCACGATTTTTCCCCACCTCCGCCGGGTCAATATCGATATGAATAACTTTTGCCTTTGATGCAAATTCGTCTAATTTACCAGTAACGCGATCGTCAAACCGAGCCCCGATCGCAATCAATAAATCACATTCACTCACCGCAAAGTTAGCGTAGGCCGTACCATGCATTCCTAACATTCCCACCGCTAGAGGATGGTGCTCATCAAAGGAACCAATCCCCATCAGGGTGGTAGTAACAGGCATTTGGAACATTTCCGCCAACTCTAAAAGCTGGGCATGGGCATTGGAAGCCACCGCCCCACCACCGGCATAGAGTAAGGGTTTTTCTGCTTGTTCCATCAGATCCAGAGCGGCATTGATTTGACGAACGTTCCCATAAACCGTGGGATTATAGCCCCGTAATTTCACATTGCCAGGTTCGACAGGAATATAGTCACATTCTTCTAAACCCACATCTTTCGGAATATCCACCAACACAGGGCCAGGACGGCCGGTACTTGCTAAATGAAAGGCTTCAGCGATGATATTCGCCATATCTTCAGCCCTGCGTACTACGTAGGAATGCTTGACCACGGGGAGGGTAATGCCAAAAATATCCGTTTCTTGAAAGGCATCGGTGCCGATCGCTGGCCGCCCTACCTGGCCAGTAATCGCCACCATAGGAATAGAATCCAAATGGGCCGTGGCTAAACCAGTGACTAGGTTAGTTGCCCCTGGGCCGGAGGTGGCAAAACAAACCCCCACTTTCCCCGTAGCTCTGGCGTAACCATCTGCGGCATGGGCTGCGGCTTGTTCGTGACGCACTAGTATATGTTCTATTTGTCCCCGTTCTTCTGCTCGGTATATTTCATCGTAGATGGGTAAAATTGCGCCCCCTGGATAGCCAAAAATATGTTTGACTCCATGGCGAACTAAACTATCAATCAGGGCAAACGCGCCGGTTTGTCGGGAGGATTGATTGCGATCGAGGGAAGGACGTTGGGGGATACTAGCAACCACGGCAAATATGTTTAGAGAAAAGGGACAAAATTAAATTTTGAAATTTTGAAATTTTTGATGGGTTGATGCTTGATGGAATTTTGATTCCGTACAACCAATCAGACCCTAGAAGCTCAATTCCAGCTTCCATAGAGTTTCAGCTAACGTTAATACCTCTAATAACGATTAACCTATAACCTAAGATTTATTTAGCCATATCAAACAAAACATAGTTGTTCGATGGAACTAAAGATTTAGATCAGTTAGATTAACAGTGGGGTTGTTTGGCTGTAACTTTAAACAAACAAGAAAATGGATCAAATCTAGATAGTGTGATGGTTATCGTAACATAACTCACCTTTCCCACCAACAGATCAGCCATCTTAAATGTATTGATATTTACATTTTTAATGTATTTAATTTAACTTTTTAAATCTTGTGCTTTAAACTTTGTGTTTTTAACTTGTGCTTTAAATCTGCTGTGAAAATTCAACGGACTAGCCAGAGTTTGGTAAAGTAAGGTCAGACTTTTTTCCAAGGAAGCGCAACTGTATGAATATTTTTGGCATCGGCTTACCCGAAATGGCTCTTATTTTTATCGTGGCCCTACTGATTTTTGGCCCTAAAAAGTTGCCTGAGATTGGCAGAAGTCTAGGCAAGGCCCTGAAAGGCTTCCAGGAAGCTTCCAATGAATTCCAAAAGGAAATTAAAAAGGAAACGGAAAACCTTGAGAAAGCGGTAAAAATGCAAGCTAGTCTCGAAGAAGGGGAAACGGAGACCGTCGAAGAGGTGAAGATCTCCGATAAAACCGAAGCCTAAAAGACTGTTTATAAAGTCAATTGAATTTGCATTTTGCCCCCTAAATTCTCCAAATTTGGGGGACTTTTAATAATTTTTCAGAAATTTCTCCCCCAGCATTGAGGGCAGGGGGGCTTTATAAATCAGTTCTTAATATCAGCAACAATTGAGATAAAGCATTGAGATAAAGCTTAGAGGGAGACAAGTACGATTAAAGCTTTGTATAATCAGACTTGTAGCGATCACTTTT
>JAAUPO010000198.1 GCA_012033095.1 Synechococcaceae cyanobacterium RL_1_2
CTGGCGAAATGGTGTTTTTTTGACTACCATCTTTTTGGGGAATTATTGGCCAATTCCCTAATTTTAACCCAAAAAAATCCCAAACCTTTTTACAGCAAAGCTTTGAGGATGAATTGGCCTCAAAATATCACTATAGTACAAATAAATTGATTGTTTAATGACTAGACCTGCTGAATGTAGGTTAAATAAGAAAAAAGTTAATTTTGTAGGATGGGTGAGTGCACCACTTTATTTCATTGAAACAAATCAAAATTATAGTCTTTTTGAATAATTACGGGAAATAAATAGAGCTGGAAGCATTCCTTATCAAGAAATAACTATCCCCTACTAAATTAAATTGACTATGATTTATTGCCCAGCTATGTAACATGGGGTAGTGCTAAAGCGGTAAGGATATTTAAACCTAGGAAATTGATTATCAATCGATTTAAGCTTCCTGATCCTTACCTGTATAGGACTACCGAAAACGGATTTAGTATAAGGCACGACCTAACTACAGGACAAAGACCTTAAACCCTTGCCCCAACTCTAGCGAAATCGGTTGTAATCTTTACCGCGTAAAGTTCTCAGACCTATTTTACCGTTTTTGGCGCAACGTTAGTCCTAGTTGTTAAAGGCAAGACATAAAACTATTAGCATCAGACCATTCCCTTGATGTATTTAAGGATAATTTGAGGATAACCGTTGTTCCTTGCCCTTGGAAGCCCTGATCTACTGTTTTACCTTCCTTGTCACAAGATCCGGTTCCACGGTGGGTAAAAAGGATGCCGTTCCACCAGGGGCAGAGTTATGGTGTTCATACAATTCAGCGGGTTGGCTGGGAAAGTCCATTTCTGCTTGGGGATCACCGACGGGAAGCCATTTTAGCAACACTAGGGGTAAGAGGGTAGAAAGGTTCGTGATGGTTACTAATAGAGCTAAATTATCAAAGTCTGTTTCTGTAACCCCTAACCAACCGGTGAGCAATGCACCAAACTCATGGGAAAGCAAACCCGCCAAATTCCAAATGGCCATTAATAACGCAAACATGGTAGCTTCGATTCCCTTCGGGCATAATCGAGCAGAAAGTACCAACACTGGCATAAAGGCAATTTGGCCCACCACGGTCAAAATGAGGTTATCCCCTAAGCTAAACCAGCGATCGTCAATGCCAAAGCTACGGTTAGCGTGGGTGATTAAAATTAGGGTGGTAAAACCAAGGGCCGCGGAAATCACGGTACTCCACCCCAACATCGTCCGGAAGGAAACTTGTTTTAAATAACGCTGGTAAATGCCGATCCCTAATAGGGATGCAATACTTGTGGCCAATCTGACTTTCCCTAAAAACTCAGGATTGAAGTGTAATTCATTCGTCGCGAAGAAAAAGAAAGCTGAATCTGCGCTGGGGGTTGCTTGCCATAGAAAGACAAACAAGGTCGGTAATAAAATCGTTTTTTGTTTAAACGTTTGCCCTAACACTTTGATTTGGTTACCAATATTTTTGGTGGTCTGGACAAAAGATGGGGCCGCCATGGGATTTTCTTGCACCAACAACGCGATCGCGGTGACAATTAGGGGGAAAGTCGCTGTTATTCCAAACACAAACCTAGTGCTAAATTGCTCCAAGAGCCAACCACTTAAATAAGCCGTAATTAAACTCCCGATCGCTGATACAGCCCAGGTCAAAGACTGTAAAGAACCAACGCGATCGAGGGATTCACTGCGGGCCCGCTCCACCACTAACGAGTCCGCGATGACATCACTGACCGCCACCGATAGGGAACTTAAAATAATCATGGTGGCAGCACCAAAGGCACTATCTACCAAGCTAGCCATGGCGGCCCAAGCTCCACACCCCAATAATCCTGACAAAATTAAATAGGAACGGCGACGATAACCAAACAGGGGAAACCCATCAGAAAACAACCCAAAGATAGGTTTAATTACCCAAGGGAATGCTGCTAAGCCAGTTAAAGCTGCTACCTCGGTGGGACTTAACCCTAAATCATCCTTGAGAAAAAGCTCACTGATAATCGGGAAAGGTGTAAAATCCCTTGGACAAAGTACACCGTCAAAATTGCAAACAATTCTGGGGTCAGATTATGGCCAAACAGCTTAGGTTTTTTGATGGTTTCTAAAAAGGTCATGCAAACTGTACGTATGATTAAGTTTTGTTACAGGACTCCTCTAGTATAGACAACCCTTGGGGATGAATGCCAAAATCCCCAGCTAGTTATGCCAAATTTGAGAACGTTGAAAAGTTTGAAAGATTTGAAAGACTTGAAAGATTTGAGAACTTTGCAAGGTAAAAAACCAGCGATCGACTAAATCTTATACTTAGGATCGTGAATTAAATAACTTAAAGGATGTCTAAAAATTATCGAATGTTGTTGACTCGCCCCCTAAATCCCCCAAGTTGGGGACTTTTAATGATTTTTCAGAAATTTCTCCCCCAGAATGGGGCTGCTTTTAAAACATACTCTTAGAAATGTGTGGAGTATCCTTGGAGGGGGCGTATCTCCATTTAAGTTTTAGATTTTATTAAATCCTCATTCATTGGGTATTCCTTATACCAATTTTATAAAATAGAACAGACAATAAAATGGTGAAATCTTTGCTATACAGTCTTTTTACAAATTCATCGGATGCCTATTCAAACCAATTTGGAATTATAGTCTTTTGGAGTAATTCTGGGAAATAAATAGAGCTGAAATCAACCTATGGTAAGGGATAAAAATCCCACACTAAATCCCCCATTGACTATAAGTTTTATGGGGAGTTGAGGGCAAATAAAAAACTAGCTCCTTGATTAATGGCCCCTTCATACCAAATCCGACCATGATGGCTAGTAATAATACGATGGACGATCGCTAAACCAATCCCCGTGCCCGAAAATTCATCGTAGCTGTGGAGTCGCTGAAACGGTTCAAAAATCCTACTGGCTTCAGCAGGATCAAAACCAACTCCATAATCCCGTAAACAAAAGGTTCCCTCGTCGGATCTAAAAAATTCAATCTTGGTTAGATTTTTTGTGCTGCTATACTTCCAGGCATTTTCGATGAGATTCTCTAGGGCTAATTTTAATAATTTCTTATCCCCAGTGGCCATTAGATCCGGCGCGATCGCGATGTCAACCGGACGTTCTGGCTCCTGTAGGATTAACTTCTGAATAATGGCTTGGGCGATCGCGCTGAGATTTACTGACTCTAAGCGTAAGGATTCCTGACGCAGTTTAGCCAGGCGCATCAAATCCGTAATAATTTGATTCATCTCCTGACCAGCATTAAAAATAATTTCTAAGGCTTCCTGTTTTTTCTCTGGGGGCAGACTATCTTCAATTAAAAAATGAATAAAACCCAACAATTGAGTTAAAGGCCGCCGTAAATCATGGGAAACCATATAATTAAAGGCCTCCAGATCCCGATTTAACAAAGCTAGTTCTTGGTTTTGTTGGGTTAACGTGGTAGTGGTTTTCAACATTTTTAGTTGATTATCCACCCGCATGAGCACTTCATAGGTGTCGAAGGGTTTAGTAATGTAATCCACCCCTCCCACGGCAAACGCTTTTGCTTTATCAAACACATCATTTAAAGCACTCAAAAAAATAATGGGAATGTGGGCTGTTTTGGGGTTGCTCTTAAGCTGTTCACACACCTCATAACCGTCCATAAGGGGCATTTTAATGTCTAGCAATACCAAATCAGGTGGCTCAATTTGAATCACATTTAGGGCTTGTTGGCCATTTAACACCCGCCGCACTTCATGGCCCTCTCGACTCAAAATCTCAAATAACAACATTAAATTTTCCGGCACATCATCAACCAGAAGAATATCGCCAGTAAGTTTAAGATGAAGTTGGGATATCATAGGGAATCTTCCAGTTCTGCGAGCAATTTAACAATAGCTTCAAAGGCTAGTTGTTGTTGTAGTTGTTGTAGATAAGCACCTAATACAGGCTTAGGATCTTTGATCTCAGCAATTAATTTAACAATGTGAGACTCCCGCGCCGCCATGGCCGCTTGACGTAATTGTTTACGCCAAAAAGGATCTGTTCCTTGTAACTCTGGCCAGAGATCCTCGGTGGAGATGGGAACAGGAGTTGTAGGATCAGCAGTTAACAGGGCATGGGGAGGCTCGGATTCATGGTCATTTTGTATATATTTAACCCCAAGATGGTCTGATAAAATAGAGAGGATTTGTTCCTCCATAAATGGTTTAATCGCAAAATCATCACAACCTAAAGTTTGAATTTGTTGTTTTTTATCTTCAAAGATATGGGCTGTGATGGCAATAATTTTAACTTGATGGTTATTGAGAATGGTACGAATGGTGTGAATGGCTTCATAACCATTCATCCGGGGCATTTCTAAATCCATCCAAATTAGGTGGGGTTGCCATCGTTGGAGCTCATCGATCGCTTCCAAACCATTTTCAGCTTCTGCCACCCTAAAGCCAAAGGATTCTAATAAATAACGCAAAGCCAGCCGACTATCCATCTGATCATCCACTACTAAAATGCGATACTCCGGTTGTCCTGGCGCGATCGCTTTTACCCTAGAAAATCCATGATGGATTTGGGATGGGGGCGCAATTTTTAATGTTACAAAAAACTCAAAACAACTCCCCTGCTCAAGTTTACTCTGTACTTCAATGGCTCCCCCCATCAGTTCAATAAATCGTTTGGAAATGGCCAAACCCAAGCCCGTTCCTTCTTGAATTTTTTTGCCCGATGCGGTTTGTACAAACGGATCAAACAACACGTCCAATTCTTCCGGTGCAATCCCTAACCCCGTATCCCTTACCTGGCAATGTAAAGAAACCATGGCATCATCTTCATTGTTTGTCGTCCCCTGGGCCATCACTTCTCCCCACACCTTAAGACTAATTTGTCCCCGCTCTGTAAATTTAAAAGCGTTACTTAAGAGATTAATAATTACCTGTTGCAACTTACCTTGATCACCACACACATGGTTAGGGGTATCGGGGGCTAGCTCCGCCACAAAATCAATATTGTGCTTTTGGGCCTGTAACCGAAAAATATCTGCCAGGGTCGTAACCATTTGATCCAATGAAAAATACTCTGTCTGGAGTTGAATATGATTAGCCTCAATTTTGGACATGGTTAACACGTCATTGAGTAAAACTAGTAGGTGCTGACCAGCCCGGCTAATAATATCGAGGTGGTTTTGTTGTAAGGGGGTTAGATCTTTTTGACGACGTAATACTTGGGTAAAGCCAAGGATCGCATTGAGGGGAGTACGTAATTCATGGCTCATATTGGCTAAGAATAAGTTTTTGGCCTTATTAGCGGAATCGGCCTCCTCGGAAGCTTGACGTAACTTTTCAATCAATTGATTGTGATGGAGGGCAACCCCTAATTGATCCCCTAGCCGTTTGAGGAGGTTAGCTTCCCATTCTTGCCAGTTGCGGGGGCCGCTGTGTTGGTAGGCGCATAGCAATCCCCATAATTTAGTACTAGCAAAAATAGGCACAACTATATACCCTCGAATTTGCA
>JAAUPO010000199.1 GCA_012033095.1 Synechococcaceae cyanobacterium RL_1_2
AAAAAAATGCAATCAAAAATTTAGCCTGTTGTTAATTTTTTTGTGAAGATAATTAGCCCAAATAATCGTTAATTAAAGTTTATAAAAAGTTTAATTTCTCTATCCTATAGCAGTCCTAACTAGGCCATAACATGAAGATCCTTACTAAACGGGGCTTTCAATGTACTCAATTACCACAAGCTATTTAGGATTGCTATATCTGGGATGAGTTTTAGGCTTAGTTACTTTTATTTGGATTTTATTTGGCATATTTAAGCCAATAAAAACCAAAGGCTGGCATCATCAATTGTCCATGCTTAATTGTTGGTTTCTTTTGGGAATAGAGATCAATTACTTTATCCGGCTCATGGAAATATTCCCATTGGAGGGCGATTTCCTCGATCGCGACATAATGATTAATCCCATCAAAGTTACCGATAACCAAGACACCGTTACCATGATCCCTTAGACGTTTAAAGCCTAAAATATGGTCGTTTTCTAGCTGCATTAATTCCCGGTTGTTAAAATCAGCAAAAGCAGAAATTTGTTTACGTACCGCAATCATGTGTTGCAATGCGGTGAACAGTTTATATTCTACGGTGTCAGGAACTTTTCTTTTTTCGGCGCGATTCCAATCGATTTGAGGCCGATGGGCCCACCGACTATCGTTGGCTTTACTGAGATTATTAATATAGGAATAGTCGTTAATGGTGCCAATCTCATCGCCGTAATAAATGAGGGGAATACCGCCAAAGGACATGATCATGCTGTGGAGAAGCAAAATATGATCAATGTTGATATCGATCATCTGGGGTTCTAGCTCTAGGGCGTTCTCTAGCCCAATCAAAGAGGTCAGGGTTCCGGCAATGCGGGCATCATTATTTTTTGAATTTTGGCCAAACGGTAAACCTCTGGCCACACTATCTTCAAATTTGCCGCAGAAATAATCAATAATGAATTTGCGGTGGGCTTTGGGTTCATAGCCAGCAACGGCAATGTCTTCATCGCTAAAGCCTAAACCGATGTCGTCATGGCACCGAATGTAGTTGAGCCAGGTCGATCGCTCTAATTTGGCGGGTAAACTTTTAACCCCTTGGCGCAGGAGTTTGGCGTTTTTGGTGGCGACGGCATCCCAGAGCAGGGCCATAAAGGTGGCGTTGTAGGCAATTTCGCATTCTTTCGCATTAACCGCATCTTCCCCGAAGTATTTAACAATTTCCACTGGGGCCACGATCGCTTCTGCAATGAAGGCCACCCCTGGGGAAGTCACCTGACAACAATCCTTAAATAGTTGAAGGATCATGTGGGCTTCCCGTTCATTTTGGCTGGTTCCTCCAATTTTTTTCCAGAGAAAGGCCACCGCATCTAAGCGCAAAATATCTACCCCTTGGTTCGCCCAGAAGAGGAGAATGTCTAGCATTTCAATAAATACGGCGGGGTTTTGGTAATTCAGATCCCATTGGTAATTATTGAAGACCGTCATCACCCACTTTTGCATGGGTTCGTTCCAAGTAAAGTTACCGGGGGCGGTTTCAGGGAAAATTTCCGGTAGGGTTTGCTCAAACTGATCGGGAATGAAGCGATCGTCGTAGGTGTAATAATAGTTTTGGTATTTTTTCATGCCTAATTCAGCAAACTTAGCCCATTCATGCTGATCGGAGGTGTGGTTAACCACAATGTCTAACACCGAGAGAATTCCTCTGGCACGCATGGATTTAAGGATTTCCTGCACATCATATAAACTACCGACTTGTTCATCAATTTTGCGGTAATTTCTGACGGCGTAGCCCCCATCGCTGGCCTCCTTGGGGGAGTCTAAGATGGGCATGATATGCACCATGTTAACCCCCAACTCTTCAAAGTAATCTAGGCGTTTAAATAAACCTTGAAGATCCTTAGCAAAACCATCGGCGTAGAGGGTCATGGCTACCCATTGTTGGTGCAATAACCAGTTAAAATCTTTTTCCCGTTCTAGGTCAATGGCTTTGAGTTCTGGCGATCGCGTAATGTAGTTGCGAGCCATTACTTCCACTAGGTTTAATAGTTGCTGTTTCCAATCTTCCCGTTGGCCATAGAGTTCCCGAAACAAACCAAATAGACTATAAAAGTTAGCTCCTAAGCGGATATAAAAATAACTCAATTCCTGTTGTCGAATACTAGGTTTGAGCTGATCCAGGATTTCATTCAGGATGGAATGGGAAAATTCTTCATACATAAGCAATACCTTAAACTTCTTTATTCGTGATCGCGGTCAAATGATTGATTCCAGGCTTAAGGACAGAACATCCTAATATTTGACCCATCATGCTAGGAATCATAGTAACCAATCATGGCCTGGTCACTGGGGTTTTGTTTTGAGGGTCGATTGGGTTTGAGCTGAACTGTCGTTGAATAGAAAACGATAGTTACAAACTATGAACTAATCTGTGGAAACTAAACCAAATAATCGCCATTTTCTATTAAATTAACCCCACAAAACCGTAAGAGTTACTACGTTTTTATGGGGTTAACATGCTATGGTGCAGAACCCAGTTAATACCTAACTTAATCTTTTGTTTGAGATGCTTCTAGTTTAGCGAGGCGACTTTGCAAATCTTGGTTATCTTTTTGCAATTGCTCCACCTTATCTTGTAATCGTTTGAGCTGTTGATCGCTACGGAGGCTTGCTTCCACCCTTGTCCTTGCTTCGTCGGCCCGTTGTTTAATTCGGCCATCGAGGCTCTGGGCACTGAGTTGGCCTAAAATCTGGGCGGCATCCTCTGTGCCCATGGTTCTGAGGGCAGTAACGACGCTGACTTGGGTGAGGAAAAATTCCTCCGCTGCGATCGCTTCGAGGGTTTCGATGATCATCTGCATTTGTTCCGGTTTTTGGCCTTTGCTAACCCCACCGAGGGCCCGAATAGCCGCTAAACGTAGGGGTTGGGGAGTCCCTAACTGGGTGTATTGAATAATAATTTCCACCGCGTCGGGGTTAGTATCCAACAGCCCTAAACCGGAAATGGCCCCGGAGCGTACCAATTCATTCCAGCCCGATCGCGTTTCTAGCACCTCTTTAAAGACGCTAATCACCTCTTTTACCCGATCTTTGAGTACTCCCTTCACGAGTTTGCCCAGGGTATAAACGGCGGAGGATTCAGTATGGTAACTAAAATCTCCTTGCTCAGCCATGGCTTTGACGAGATCGTAACTACCTTGTTGAGGGAAACTACCTAGGGCTTCCACTGCGGCCCGACGTACTTTAGGATTTTCATCCTTGAGGGCGATCGCGAGGCCATCGATGGCTTGATTTAGTTGAATTTTACCCAATTGCTTAGCAACTTCGACCCTAACTCCCCAAAATTGTTCGGTGGTTAGGGCTTGGGTGAAGGCTTCCACCATCTCTAAGCCACCTTTTTTACCCAACGCGATCGCGGCATAAATCCGGCTGGTCGGATCGGGATCATGGTGCAGTTGTTGAATTAATTCCTGTGGGGGATAGTTTAATTTAACGGTTTTGAGGTAATTATTACCCACATCAAAACTCACAAAATCCGGTTTTTGCTCTAGGGGAAAATAGAAAGTTTGCTCCGGTTCGTTAAGTTTTAATTTGAATTCCACTAACCGTTCAAACTTCTCCTCCTTCACATAACCAAAACCGAGGGGAATCAACAAATTAAACAATTGATTTTTACTAGCGGGCTCATCGGGTTTAGCCTGGGTTTGTTTAACACTAATTTTGGCCATGGAACTATCCCGATCCCAACTGTAACTAATGTCAAAATCGGGATGGCCCCCCCGGAATACATATTGATCAAACAACGGAGCCAAATTATAACCCGTGCTCACCTCGATCGCCCTCAATAGATCGATGGTTTCTACGGTGTCATGGGCATGGTGATTCACAAAATGATGGATCGCTTTGGTAAATAACTCATCCCCCAACACACTGCGGATCATGTGATAAACACAACCGCCCTTTTCGTAAAGGTGGCGATCGTAAAGCTCGATCGCTTCCCGGTAAATGTTGGTAACGATGGGCCGACGGTAACGGGAGCGATCTTCTTGGAGATAATTGCGGGCTTCCGCTAATAAATAATAGGCCGCATCATTTTTCCCATACTCCTGTTCCGTCCATAGCACTTCCGCATAGGTGGCCATGCCCTCCTTAATCCAAGCATGGGACCAATGCTTAATTACCACCAAATCCCCAAACCATTGATGGGCTAACTCATGGAGCACCAAGCTTTCTGACCATTGCCGTTCTTGGCTGGCCCGTTCATCCAGTAGGGCGCGATCGGTCATCAAACTCACCGAGGTATTTTCCATCCCCCCAAAAATAAAATCCTCTACCCAGACCTGGGCATATTTGGGGTAAGCGTAGGGATAGCCATAGGTTTTACCCAAAAATTCCACCATGCGGGGGGTTTTCCCCATGGTGCGATCGATGTCCTCCGCCCGATGCTTATCCACGTAATAAGTTACAGGTAAACCATTGCAACTATCTTCTTTGTAAGCAAAATCCCCTACGGCTAAGGCAATCAAGTAACTAGGGTGAATTTCCTGTTGTTGCCAATGGAAAACGGTTTTATCCCCAACGGTTTCTTCCGTAATTAACGCCCCGTTAGATACCGCCGTTAAACCTTGGGGCACTTTCACCCGAATTTCAGAACTAGCTAACTGGCCGGGGTAATCAAAACAGGGAAACCAAAATCGGGAATCCTCATCTTCCCCTTGGGTCCATACCTGGGTTGCTTTATCGGGATAATGTTCATCGGGGGCAATGAAATAAATACCCCGTCGCGGTTTTTTGACTTGGTAGGTGATGGAAAGGGTGAAGGGTTCGGTGGTGGTGGGGCTTAAAAAATCTACAATTAATTGTTCCTTATTGTGATCAAAGGGTTGGGCGATCGCGCCAATTTTGACCTCTGTAATTTCAAAATCCACCGCATCCAGCTTCACCTGGGTAATGCCCTCCCGCACTGGGGTGAGGGTAAGGTGACAAATTCCGTCTAGGGATTGGTGAGGAATATCTAACTCCAAATCCAAAAAAATATGGTTAACCTGCACTGAGCGATCGGGATTATAGTGGGGTTTCGCTCCGGGTAGTTCAAAGGATTTAGACTCGCTTTTTTCCGCATCAAAGAAATAGTTACCTAACATGGGCACCGGGTTAATAATTGTTTAGCCCTATTATAAATTTGATCTAGACTTTGATTTCAAGGGATCAAGCTATCAGTGCCAATTTAGGGCGATGTAAGGAAATTTCTCCTAACCCCTAGGGCCATCGCATACGAAAGTAACCGGAGTTCGGGTTAAGGGCTATTGTTAAAGAAGAAATCCCTAAAACGAAGTATTATCCTTGAGTTTTCAAAAGGGGACAACAGGCATCAAACCCTTGTATGACAATAACTGTAGTATTTGATTTGTGTTGAGAATGAAGATGGGATATTGTCCTCACAATTATTTGATCTAACGAAAAATAAGCCTTTCCAATGATTTTGCCATTGATACTGGAAGTCATTAT
>JAAUPO010000200.1 GCA_012033095.1 Synechococcaceae cyanobacterium RL_1_2
CATTACTGCGATCGAGCTTCAAATTGAATAAAGATTTTAAGCAAGATTTTTTAGCTTAATCCCTTAGAGTCTCAAGCCATAACCACATTGACAATTGGTTTTAAGACGTTGCTCGTTAGCATCATTTTTATTATTTAATTAAATTTTAACTAGTTTCTAATTAAATCCCTAACCAATTTCTTATTAATACATCAAAAAAAATTGATTGACACCATTGACAACCCATTTGATTACGCTTTGATTTCCTTAGGGTTTAAAGCCCTGAGTGATCCCCTCCGGCTCAAAGTAATTACATTGCTCAAAAACCAAGAACTTTGTGTTTGTGATCTCTGTGCTGCACTGGAAGTTAGCCAATCTAAGCTATCTTTCCACCTCAAAAATTTAAAGGATGCAAATTTAATCCGATCGCGCCAGGAAGGACGTTGGATTTACTACAGCCTCAACCTTGTCCAATTTGTTGAGCTAGAACAGTACCTTGCCGATTATCGCCGCACCAGCTCCATCGCCCCAGCCCCAGCCTGTGATCCATAAAACTGAAACATAAAAGATTCAGTAGTTCTAACTAGGAACTGTATTTTTAACAGGACTTACGCAAAAAATTTCGATCGTGTCCTGGAACCATGATGTTTGGGGGAAATCGTTCAAGCAAGTCCTTCCAAACTTAGGGGATTTAGGGGCTTGTGGGTAAGTTCTATTTAAAATCAAACATCAAACATTTTAAATCGTCATTTGGACATTTGTTAAATCGACATTTTTAAAATTAAACACTGACGTTACATCAAGAAAACTTGATGCATCAAATATTTTTGATGTAAGATCATAGATATTCCTTAGCGAAATACAAGATCTATGGTCAAGGTAACTCCTTCTCTTAATCCCGACTCCCCTACGGTGGGGGGCGAGTTAAATCTGTTCGAAAAATACTTAACGGTGTGGGTGGCACTTTGCATTGTGATGGGGATTGGTCTGGGGCGATGGTTTCCCACCGTTGCTCAATCCCTCGATCGCATGAGTGTGCATAATGTATCCCTGCCGATCGCGGTATGTTTATTTTTCATGATGTATCCCATCATGGTAAAAATTGATTTTTCCCAGACCGTTAAAGCCATTCGTAGTCCCAAACCCGTCGCTTTAACCCTGGTCATTAATTGGTTAGTCAAGCCCTTTACCATGGTAGTGTTTGCCCAATTTTTCTTGGGATGGTTATTCCAAGGGTGGTTAAGCTCTACAGAAATAATTCGTGGCACCGAGGTAACCCTCGCTAATTCCTATATCGCTGGGACGATTCTCTTAGGCATTGCGCCCTGTACCGCCATGGTATTGATGTGGGGCTATCTTTCCTACAGTAACCAAGGCCATACCTTAGTGATGGTGGCGATTAATTCCCTAGCGATGGTGGTATTCTATGCCCCCTTAGGTAAACTCTTACTGGATGCCAATGATTTTACGGTGCCATGGCAAACGATCGCGTTATCCGTACTAATCTATGTTGGTTTACCCATGGCCGCAGGCATTTTTAGCCGTTATTGGATTTTTCGCTACAAGGGAAGACGATGGTTCCATGAACAATTTTTATCTGTTCTATCCCCTATTTCCATTGCGGCCCTATTAATTACCATCATTCTCTTGTTTGCCTTTAAAGGGGAATTAATTGTCCAAAATCCGTTTCATATTTTCCTCATTGCCATTCCTTTATTTCTCCAAACTACCTTTATTTTTTTTGTGACCTATACCGCCGCTTTGAAATTGGGTTTAGATTATGAAGATGCGGCCCCCGCCGCCCTCATTGGAGCTAGTAACCATTTTGAAGTAGCGATCGCACGGCCGTAATGCTATTTGGTCTCAACTCTGGGGCAGCCTTAGCCACCGTGGTGGGGGTGCTGATTGAAGTACCAGTAATGTTAGGTTTAGTGGAATTTTGCAAATACACCGCCCCTTGGTTTCCCAGGGATCCAGAAAAAGCAACGTTACTAGATCCCCGCTGCCTAAAATCCTAGGCTTTATCCCTTGACTTGGATCATTAAATTTGATCGTTAAAGGTGGTCATTCCGCCATGATTCGCCCATATCCCCACACCATCACCAACTGTTAATCCTACCCACCAATTTAAACAATTTAACCAATTTATAAAAATATGAAAATATGAAAAAAGTAATGTTTGTTTGCCGTCGGAACTCCTGTCGTTCCCAAATGGCCGAAGGTTTTGCGAAATCCCTAGGCGAGGGAAAAATTACGGTGGTCTCTGCGGGTTTGGAGGCTAGTCGGGTTCACCCCACCGCGATCGAGGTGATGGCCGAAGTAGGAATTGATCTAACCCTCCAAACATCCGATGCCCTTGAGGATTTTGAACCCACCGATTTTGATGTAGTCATTTCGATGTGTGGCTGTGGGAGCAGTTTACCAGAGCCTTGGGTACAGGGATCAATGTTTCAAGATTGGCAATTAGATGACCCAGATGGCCAGCCTTTAGAGGAGTTTCAACGGGTGCGGGATGAAATAAAAGTTAAAGTAATCCACCTTATGGCACAATTATAGTCTTTTTGAAAAAATTATGGGAAATAAATAGATCTGAAAGCATTCCATAGCAAAGAATAACCATCCCATACCAAATTAAATTGACTATATCAGGACATTTTTAAAGGGTAAAAAGCTTATCTAGTGGTTTAACGGTGATGATTTGATGGATAGTCCAATGTTATAACCCTTGGGCCAAAAGGTTTCTGGAAAAATGAATAAGTCATTTCACCCCCATTAGATCACTAGTAAGGTTTTACCATGATTAATCGGTTGTCATCAGATGGGCTACGGCTATAGGCCTTCGAGAACCCTAGTTCAACCTTGACAAATGTTAAAATTGTTTACATCCTAATGCGGATTGTTAGGGATTGGGATTGAGGGGGATAAATATTGCTATGTTCTAAAGAAATTCATCGCTGAAATAGCTGAAATAATTTAATTTCCATTCATCGGCATGGCATTTACCATCGCCCTAATTTCATGAACTCATAATGGTTGATGCAACTAACTCGAAAAAATTGAAAATGATGGTGGTGGATGATGAAGTCGATAACCTAGATTTGCTGTATCGTACTTTCCGCCGTAAATTTACGTTGTATCGGGCAGAAGGTGCTTTACAAGCCCTAAAGATCCTAGACCAAGAAGGGGAAATGGCCATTATCATTTCTGACCAACGTATGCCCCACATGAATGGCACTGAGCTTTTGGGGAAAGTGGTGGAGCAATTCCCCGATACAATCCGTATTTTGTTAACTGGTTATACGGATGTGGATGATCTGGTTAATGCGATCAACTCAGGTAAGGTGTTTAAATACATTACAAAACCATGGAAACCGGAACAGCTTAATTCCGTGGTGGAACAAGCATCGGAAACCTATCTTTTTTCTAAGCAACGAACGAGGCAATTGCGGTTAATCCTCAAACAAAAGGAATTGTTTAATCGCATCACTAGTACCATTCGGCAATCCCTCGACTATGATTTTACCTGTAACGCCATTGTTTCTACGATCGCAGAAAATTTTGAAGCCCTCACCGGTCTAATTATTCCGGTAAAGAATAAACAATTAAGCAGCCCAAACCTACACATGCCGGAGAGGAGTTAGATGTTCAGCCGTTAAATTTACCGATTGAGGAGTGCCATCGATCGTTTTGAACCGATAACCTTTGATGGGGCACAGGGCCATTTTTTCATTCAACCTTTGGGTTTAAACCAAGAACTGATCTCCGCTGTGCTGGTGTTGCGTTATCCAGAGGATTATGGCTGGCCAGAGCTGAATTTAGAACTATTGACCTCGGTAACAGAACAAGCCGCGATCGCTATTAGCCAGGCGGAATTATATCAACGCACGGAATTTCAGGCCACCACCATGCGATCGGAGCTAGAGGTAGCCCGCCACGTTCAACAAAACTTACTCCGCCACCATTGGGAGACCCCAGCCAACATCACAGTTCAGGCCCAATGTGAAGCGGCTAAAGCTGTAGGGGGAGATTTCTATGAAGTGTACACCTCACCCCAAGGAGATCTATGGATTGCGTTGGGGGATGTCTCTGGGAAAGGGGTACCCGCCGCGCTCTTTATGGCCAGTGCCCTATCCTTACTCAGATGGGAATTAACCCAAGCACAAAATGCCGAGCCAGAGCAGGTAATGGAAAAGCTCAATGTGGGCATGGCGGATAATTTATTTACCAGCGATCGTTTTATTACGATGGTCATTGCCCGGTATCGGCCTAGCACAGGAGAATTAGTTTTTGCTAATGCGGGCCATGTTTATCCCCTTTTGTGGGGGCCAGGGGAACAGAATAAAAAGTATGAACTAATTTGCCTCAAGGATCGAGGTATCCCGATCGGCATCCTTGACCAGTGGCGAGGGGATATTGGCAAGGTCATCCTAAAACCAGGAGACACTTTTTTATTAACTAGCGATGGCCTAACGGAAGCTACCACCAGCGACGGCACCATGATTAACGCCACCGGTTTATGGCAGCTCATCGGGCAGCAGACCCAACCCTTAAAGATTAGCGATTTATTATCAAAATTTCGCAATATGACCACCGTCACCTTAGAAGATGATCAAACTTTAGTCTGTTTGCACAGAAGTGAATAAACTTATACATATTAGACAATAAAATAACTTAAAGATAGCTTATCCAACCCATTCCACCTAATGACCGTATTGATTAAATCAACTCCTACCTGAATGGTCTAATTTCACCATGATTAAAACTGAACTTAAAGTACCCAGTAATATTAGATTTCTTGCAGTGGCAGAATCATGGTTACTTAATGTGTTGAAGCTAGAACTAGAAGACGACGACATTTTACGGGATCAATCTAATCGTTTACGGTTAGTTTTGGCTGAAGCCTATTCCAATGTGGTGCGCCATGCCCATCGAGGACAGCCGGATCTACCGATTCTATTAAGGTTAGAACTACACCAACATCACTTAATCTTGGAAATTTGGGATTATGGAAAAGGCTATGATTTAAAACGCTATGTGGCCCCGAAACCGGAAGAGCGCAAAGAGGGTGGTTATGGTTGGTTAATTATTAATCGCTTAATGGATAATGTGGATTATTATTTTTGCGAAGATGGGCGTAATTGTTTGAAATTGGAAACGAATCTACCCATTTGCCAGAGTTAATTATGGCCTTTCTTAGAGGATGGTTGAACAGCTCCCCTTGCCCCCTATTCTGGGGGAAATCACCTAAATTTTAACCACAGCCACCCTTGCCCCCCATTCTGGGGGAAATTACCTAAATTTTAACCAATGAAGTCCCCAAAATTGGGGGATTTAGGGGGCGACTCAACAACATTTGATTTGGGGGATTTAGGGGGCGACTTCACAACATTTGATACTGTTCAAACATGTTCTTAGAGAATGCCTAGAAGATGTTGGAGAATCGTAAAAATCATCAATTTCCCTTCC
>JAAUPO010000201.1 GCA_012033095.1 Synechococcaceae cyanobacterium RL_1_2
AAAAAAACCGCCCATAACAGAGCGGTTTTAGCTTTTTTCTTTTTTTTTTTGATACCCCCAAGGGAATTCGAATCCCTGTCGCCTCCGTGAAAGGGAGGTGTCCTAGGCCTCTAGACGATGGGGGCTTAGGTCGTTGTTAGAATCACAACGTTTTTAAATATATCAACTTAATTTTTTACTGTCAACATATTTTTTCAAAAAACTTGGCGATCCCATCTTCAGCATTAATGATGGTATTTTTGCCCTAAAGCTTTAGGCTATCAATAAACCGAAAACTTAGATAACATCAAATAACCTGTCCATAGTCTTGCTAAAAGTACTTATAATTTTAAAGAATAGGATCCTTAGTCCGTTGTCTCCATCTCTGTGTTTTTTTAAAACAATCACCCATCTAAACATCCTTAGCCGTCAATGACAAAATCTAACTTTTCGGAAACTCCCCGTATTTTAGTAGCTGACGATGAAAGGGTAACCCGTATGATGTTAAGTCACCTACTATCCCAATTGGGTTATGAGGTGGTGCAAGCTAATAATGGTCAAGAGTGTTTGGATATTTATAAACAAGGCCAAAAACCGGACATGGTATTACTAGATGCGATGATGCCGGTGATGGATGGATTTCGGTGCTGTGAGGAGTTGGAAAAGTTATACCAGGAAGAAATAGCCCAAAAGGGATCAGAAGCGATTAGAACGCCGATCTTGATGATCACGGCCCTGGGCGATGATGCCAATGCGGTTGATCGGGCTTTTAGTGTAGGGGCCATTGATTACATTGCCAAACCCATTGAAAAGGCAATTCTCAAACAACGGCTCAAGCGAATTTTAGAGGCCACCGCAGCGGAACGGGCCCTGAGGGAAAATGAAAGTAAATATCGCTCTCTAGTGGATAATCTCAATGAGGTAATTTTTCAAACGGATTTAGAAGGGAATATTACTTTTTTGAATCCAGCTTGGTCAAATATCAGCCAATACTCTTTACCCCAATCTTTAAATAAGTCTTTTGTGGACTTTATTTATCCCCCCGATCGCGAAATTCATCAACGGAATTTTGACAAAATCAAACATGGGGTGAAGGGGGATTGTCGTTATGCGGTCAGATATATTCGCAAAGACAATAGCATTGGTTGGATCGAAATTTATATGAATTTAATGTACCGCTACAACAACTCTATCTTGGGGGTTAGCGGTAGTTTGAACGATATTAGCGATCGTAAAGCCAGGGAAAAATATTTAGAAGTCGAAACCATTACTAATCAAATTTTTGCGGAAGGTTTGAGCTTACGGAAAACCATCCATAAAATTCTCAAATCTATTTGTAGTAATTTAGATTGGGATATTGGCCAACTTTGGATGATCGATAGGCAAAATCAGGAATTAACTTGCTGGCAAAGTTGGGTTAATCCTGAGAAGAGACATTTTTACAAATTTACTGAAGAATCCATGACCCGGAGCTTACAAATGGGGGAAGGTCTATCGGGGATGGTGGGGGAGGTAATGGATTACGCCTGGATTCCCCATATCCAGGATAACCAATACTTTAAACAACGGGAGACGGCAAACAAGTTAGGCATTTGTTCCGCATTTATTATTCCGGTGATGGATATTGACGATCGCTTAGGGGCCCTAAATTTTATAGCGATCGCGTACACCTAAAGGATGAAAACTTTCTGCAAACCATGACCAATTTAGGGAAAGTCCTTGGTCAATTTATTCGCAGACAACAAACAGAAAAAGAACTGCAACTAATTGGCCAATTACTCTCCATGCGCTATCAATCCTATCTAGTGATTGATAAAAATTTCATTATTGAAAAAATTGCCGATGGTGCAGAAAAGTTTTCTGACTATCCAGATTTAATCTTGAATGGGGCCGATGTCCGCCATGGTTTTCCTGCTTTATCCGGCTTAGAATCATCCCTTATGGATTTGATTGAGGGCAAAGCCGATAACTTTGAATTAAGTAACGTACCCCGCGATAACGATCGAGATAGTTCCATTAGCATCTATATTGTCGCCAATCGTCAGGATGATGGCCCCCACGATCGCTTGTTTATCTTTTTTGAAGAAGTATCGGAAGAACAGGTTCTGAAAAAAGCCCTGTTGCAAAAGGAAAAAGAAGCATTTTTGCTGTTAGAGCAACTTTCAAAAACCAATAAAACTATGCAATCGGAGTTAGATGGGGCTTCCAACTATGTGCGATCGCTCCTCCCCGCCCCTGCCCAGGTTGAGAGTGTTAACGTAGATCAAGCGTTCTTGCCCTCAATCCAATTAGGGGGAGATGTCTTTGATTACTATTGGCTCGATCGGGATCATTTTGTCTTCTATCTCCTAGATGTGGCTGGTCACGGGGTAAAATCCGCCCTATTATCCGTTTCAGTGTTAAACGTCCTCAGGAGTCAATCCCTCAATAACACTGACTTTTATGAACCCGGCAGTGTCTTATCCGGTCTCAATCGCGTCTTTCAAATGAACGATCGCGGCGAAGACTATTTCACCATTGGTATGGAGTCTTCAACCGTCAAATAAAAAGACTAGTATATGGCTCAGCGGGCCACCCTCCAGGGTGTATTATCGGCAAAAATCAAACCCGCCTGCTCAACTCCCTAGATGTCCCGATCGGGATGGTTGAAGGCATAGATTTTTCCCAAGAAATGGTCTCCATCGAAGAAGGAGAAAGCATTTATATTTTTAGTGATGGAGTCTATGAAATTGAACATAGTCCCGATCAATTATGGGGCATGGACAACTTTATTTCCTATCTCAGTAACATACACTATCGATCTGAGAATCCTTGTCAAGAAATTTTAGCCCATGCCCAAAATGTCCATTGGAAAAAATCCCTCGACGACGACTTTTCCCTATTAAAAGTTAATTTGATTGGGTAATCATTGCCATTTCAAAGGCTGAGCGATCTTCATAGGTTTTAAAAACTTGGCGCATTTTAGTTAATTCAAAAATCAACTTGACCTGATCTCCTAAAGAGCAGATAAAAAACCAATGCCCATGCCCCGTAAAGATTTTTGAATAGCGACTAATGCTCCTAAGCCAGCACTATCCATAAACGTCACTTCTTTGAGATCCACTAAAATTTTTTCCGGTTTTTCTTCTAAGGTTTTAGTAACAGAATCTATTTGCTCCCGCAGCTCATTGCCTTTTGTATTGTCCAACATGCCAGAGGGGGTAAATATTTTGATATTCATATCTTTAAAGATATTTATGTATTAAGTACTTAAAATGTAAGATCCGTTGCTCTATCATCTTACCGATTTATTATCTCAGATCAGTCAACTCTATGACGGGTTTCTCGAAAAACTTAACTCAGCAATTCACCTAAACTAACCAACGTTGCTCAAAGTATTGTTGACGGCGATCGAAACTATGGGTTTATTCCCATTAACATTACATAGCTGTGGTTACAAGCATTAGTCATGGCTTCCGATAGTGTAAGGCCTTGTTCCGGCGTATCCTACCTTCCCCAACGATGACTATAATTAACGAAGCCAGGACTGACCCAAAAATTTCGATTCTGTCCTGGGAGCTATGATCTTTGGGGACAATCGTTCAAGCAAGTCCTCCAAATTTGGGGGATTCAGGGGGCTTGTGCGTAAGTCCTAGAAGCAATACCATTCCTTGTTAGGTTTCTCCTGTATAATTTGCTGTTGCGATCTAACCTAATTTTGTTCCTGCTATGCAACGTCGTGATCTGCTCCGTAACTTTGCGATTAGTGCCGGTACTGCTACGGTGGTTTCTGCCTGTCAAAATGCCACTAATGCCCCTAGGGTAGAAGCGGATGATTTACCAAAGCTAAATTGGAAAATGGCCACTAGTTGGCCAAAATCGTTGGAAACTATTTTTGGTGGGGCCCAAACCGTTGCCGATCGCGTGGGAGCCATGACCGGCGGTAAATTCACCATTGAATGTTACCAGGCCGATGAGATTGTGCCCGGTTTACAGGTATTGGATGCGGTGGAAAACGCCACTGTCCAATGTGGCCACACCGCAGGCTATTACTATGCGGGTAAAAATCCGGCCCTTAATTTTGCCACCGGTATTCCCTTTGGTCTCAATGCAGCTCAACAAAATGCGTGGTTGTACCAAGGGGGAGGGTTAGAGTTAATGCAAAAGGTCTATGGGGAATTTAATATTATTAATTTTCCCGCAGGCAATACGGGGGGACAAATGGGGGGATGGTTTAAAAAGGAAATTAAAACCGTTCAGGATCTCCAAGGTTTAAAGATGCGTATCCCTGGCTTTGGGGGAGAAGTAATGAGCCAATTGGGGGTTAATGTGCAAGTGCTCCCTGGTGGGGAAATTTACCTTGCCTTGGAACGGGGCGCGATCGATGCAGCGGAATGGATTGGCCCCTACGATGATGAAAAACTTGGTTTAAATAAAGCTGCTAGCTATTACTATTACCCTGGATGGTGGGAACCTGGCCCGAGCTTAGATTTAATCATCAACCTGGAAGCCTGGGCCCAATTACCACCGGTCTATCAAGAGATTGTTAAAACGGCAGCCTTAGAATCCAATATTAATATGCTTGCCCGTTATAATTCCCTAAATGGGGAAGCCTTAAAGCGTCTAGTGGATTCCGGTACGACCCTCGCAATTTATAGTGATGAAATTATGGCAGCAGCAAAGAAAATCACTGAAGATATTTTGACTAAAAATGCGGCGAGCAGTCCCCAATTTAAGGAAATCTATGCTCAATGGTCTCAGTTTAAAGCCACCGTTTCTAATTGGAACAATATCAATGAATTGAGTTTAGCTCGGTTTAACAGTGGTCAGTAGTATAGCAAGTCATAACTAGGTCATAAGATGAAGATCCTTACTAGACTTGGCTTTCAATGCACTCAATGCCACAAGCTATTTAGGATTGCTATATCAATAAATGGTAGTGCTAAAGCGGTAAGGATATTTAGACCCAGGATAATTGATTATCAAGGGGGTTAATATTGCTGAGCCTTACTTGTATCGGACTACCCAATAAATATCTTGCATGAATACAAAATTTCTAGCTTTTGGCGATTAGTCTTCATTCGGTAGAACACTTGCTAAATAAACTGCTAAATAAAGTATTTAGAGATTTACAAAATTATTTGTGAAAGAAGTCTAATAATTAATAAAGGTTAGTTCTTCTCGTATCGTAACCCCTATCACAGCCCGTCAAACCGCTATTACCCTTAGATAAATTAATTATTTAGAGCAATTTTCCATCGCTATAGCGGGTGGCATAATCAGGACTGACGCAAAAATTTTGATTCTGTCCTGGGAACCAGGATATTTGGGGATAATCGTTCAAGCAAGTCCACCATCGTTGGGGGCTTTAGGGGGCTTGGGCGTAAGTCCTACTAAATTAACTAACGCTAAGTTTAGAACAATTTAGGTGGTAGGCCATAGTATCGGTAGCGTCGGTAGTCTTGGATGATGCGATCGTGGTCAAAG
>JAAUPO010000202.1 GCA_012033095.1 Synechococcaceae cyanobacterium RL_1_2
CCAGGCATCCCCCAACAGCAAGAACGGGGTAGCGGCAGGCTAGAACTCACCCAAGCTCCCCTGGTTACCCCCAAACCATGGCCCCTAATGGGTATTGGAAGATGATGGTTTAGGCTATGTGCTTTGTCCCTAACTTAGCCCTAAAACATCTACCATGGCTTACCCTTTATTGATTTAATTGATTTATATGTTGATCATCGAGCGTGTCGTTTTTGTTATTGGTGATGGTTTTTGATTTATTTGATTTATTCGAAATCAAAAACTTTGATAATTTTCAAACTTTGAACAAATCCCGATCCCATGCCATCACGCTCTCTCCAGAGTTCCTAATAGATAAGGATGTTTGAGGGTTCACCCCAAGTGCTTTCGCCTAAAGGTCGCGATCGCAATGCCAAGAGAAATTGATATAGTTGGTATAATTATCAATTAAATTTCTCATTGCACGTAATTTGCTAGGGTGTCTCATTCAGGGTCTGTTTAAAAGTTATCAAGTATTCCTTACAATTTCGGTTATTTTTTCTTGACTCTAAATTTGCATCATGGTTAAAGCAAGCAACCATTGCCCCACTGACTCGGAATTAATCAAGAGTCTTAGTCCTAGCGCAATGGATCAGATTTTATTTTATTTGGCTTTTAGTGCCATGCGCACCGGAGGCCATCGCCATGGGGCCTTTCTTGATGCGGCGGCCACAGCAGCAAAGTGTGCAGTCTATATGACTTACATGGAGCAAGATGAAAATATCCGCATGACGGGCCATCTCCATCACATTGAGCCGAAACGGGTACGGGCGATCGTGGCGGAGATTAAAGAAGCCCTCACAGAAGGCCGCCTATTAAAAATGCTAGGTTCCCAGGAGCCATCCTATCTCATCCAATTTCCCTACGTTTGGTTAGAGCATTATCCCTATGCTCAGGAGCGGCCCTTGATTAATAGCTCTAAGTTAAGTGTCAAGGAACGTAAATCCTTAGAAAAAAAAGTACCGAGGGATGCCCCCCCTGCCCAATTATTAAATTCCTTTCAATTTAGCGAACTGATTGAATTTCTCCACGATCGCTCCCAAGCAGATTTACCCGAAGAGCTAAAATCCCCCTTCAGTGAAGCCCTCGCCGAACATATCAAACGGCGGTTAATTTACTCTGGTACCGTCAAAAAAATTGATTGTCGGGGTAGTCTGCCCTATTACGCCCTCTGTCGTCTGTATTATATTCCTGTGGATGAAGAGGAGCGTACCTATATCATGCTCGATGATACCGCTAGATATTTTCGGTTTATGCGGGAATGGGCCTACGAAAATCCTAAGGTCATGCGGGTTTTAGAGGAGTTAGATATTGCGGAGGAGGATCTCCCGAAAGCCCAGGCCGAATTAGATCAATTAATCCGAGATTGGGCCGATCGCTACCACCGTCGAGGGGAATCCACCATGACGGTACAAATGGTTTTTGGTCAAAAAGAATCCTAATCCTAGCGATCACCCATAGCAACATGCAATAATTTACCTCGATCATTTCATCTGTACACATCGGAATATGGGCAACACTTTTGGTCATCTATTTAGAATTACTACGTTTGGGGAATCCCATGGCGGCGGGGTTGGCGTTACCATTGACGGTTGCCCCCCCTGTTTAGCCATTACCCCAGAAGAAATTCAAGTAGAACTCGATCGCCGTCGTCCTGGCCAAAGTAAGATTACTACCCCCCGCAAAGAAACGGATACCTGTGAAATTATCTCCGGGGTATTTGAAGGCCAAACCCTAGGTACTCCCATTACCATTTTGGTCAGAAATAAGGATCAGCGTTCCCAAGACTATAACGACATGGCCACCAAGTTTCGGCCATCCCACGCCGATGCCACCTATGAAGGAAAGTATGGCATCCGAAATTGGCAAGGGGGCGGCCGCTCTTCTGCTAGGGAAACCATTGGTCGGGTAGCGGCCGGCGCGATCGCCAAAAAAATTCTCCACCAGGTAGCTGGGGTGGAAATTATCGGCTACGTAAAACGCATTAAAGATATTGAAGGAAAAATTAATCCCGATCAAGTGACCCTGAATCAGGTGGAAAGTAATATTGTGCGTTGTCCGGATCAAACGGCGGCGGACAAAATGATTCAACTCATTGAGCAGGTGCGGGATAATAAGGACTCGATCGGAGGGGTGGTGGAATGTGTGGCCCGTTCTGTCCCCCTAGGTTTAGGCTCCCCCGTGTTTGACAAATTAGAGGCGGATTTAGCTAAAGCTGTTATTTCCTTGCCCGCAAGCAAAGGATTTGAAATTGGTTCTGGGTTTGCTGGCACCTTACTCACCGGTAGTGAACATAACGACGAATTTTATATTGATGGGCAAGGCCGCACCCGCACCACCACCAATAACTCCGGTGGCATTCAAGGGGGAATTAGTAATGGGGAAAATATTGTCCTACGGGTAGCCTTTAAGCCAACAGCCACGATCGGTAAAGCCCAGGCCACTGTTACCCAAACCGGAGAAGAGACCATTCTTGCCGCGAAAGGCCGCCATGATCCCTGTGTTTTACCCAGGGCGGTGCCCATGGTAGAAGCGATGGTGGCATTAGTGCTATGCGATCACCTCCTTCGTCACCAAGGGCAATGCACTATACTATAAATATTCATCATGACCATGCCGACCATGCCTATTGATCCTGAAGAATTTGTGGTTCAGTTTTGGGGAGTAAGGGGAAGTGTCCCCTCCCCCGGCCCCCAGACAATTCGTTATGGTGGAAATACGTCCTGCATTGAAGTGCGAGCCCACGGCAAAAAATTAATCTTTGATGGGGGGACGGGCTTACGCAATTTGGGTAAAACCATGGCGGCAAAAGACCCAGAACCCATTCATATGTTATTTACCCATTACCATTGGGATCATATTCAGGGCATTCCTTTTTTTGATCCTTTATTTAATCCTGAGCAGGTAATTCATATCCATGGCCAAGTGCCAGAAGAGGAGCGGGATAACGATCTGCGTACCCATTTTTATGAAAAGGTGCTCCATACTAACGCCCCCATTCCCACAAAAAATATCCAAGCAACCTTAGAGTTTCACGAGATTCGCTGTGGGGATCATTTTACCATTGGGGATATTGAAATTTTTACTGGGCCCCTCAACCATCCTAATGGGGCTATGGGTTATCGAGCGAATTGGGGGGGCCATGGCATTGTCTATTGTACGGATACAGAACATTTCCCCGATCGCTTAGACGAACATTTGTTGGCCCTATCCGAGGGGGCAGACATCATGATTTACGATGCGATGTACACCGATGAGCAATATCATGATCCCAAAGCTCCCAAAATTGGCTGGGGCCATTCTACTTGGCAGGAAGGGGTAAGGTTAGCGATCGCCGCCCAAGTCAGAAAATTAGCAGTTTTTCACCACGAGCCAAATAATAACGATGATATTTTAGATGGCATTGGCAAGGATGTCACAGCAGTATTTCCAGGGGCCTTTATGGCGAAGGAGGGCTTGATCGTTAGCGCGATCGATTAATTTTGACTGATTTGGATTGGGGTTACTGAAATATAAGGATGAAAGTGATCAGGAAAAATTTGAAGTAAGTCCATGACATGAATTGTTTTGAACCTATGAACTTTTAATTGATCTTTAAATTCAAATTCAGCCATGCCTTTTGATTAATAGAGGCGATCAGCCTAGTACTCGATGGCATAAGTTCACGCTCCAGTTCTCAAGTAAGCAGTAAATAGTATCAGAGCCTTACTTCTTACTTCAGAAATGGAAAATAGATTGTGCATTTACGCCGCGTAGTCCTAGGCCACTAGAGCCAATATTTTCGCCTCAACCTATTATTTAGCTATGGCTAATTTTTCCTTAAAACCCATTACCAATCTGAACTCTAAGCTATCCCATAAAATAATTTTTTGGATATTTTTAGCGATCATTGTCATTGAAACTATTATTTTAATTCCATCCACCCAACGACGGGAACGGGAATTATTGACGGATGTCCAAGGGGATTTTCAGGATAAGGTTATTTGGTTACTGCTCACTTCCCCCGACACGACTCCCCCCCAAGAGGTACTCCAGCAGATCGAAAATATTGTTAAGTATCAGATGACCTCTGGCCCCCAGATTGATAGTGGCTCCATTTATTTAGCCCATCCCCAGGAAGGAACGATCAATCCCACAAATCCCACAGCACCGATCATTACTTTTGGTGATTACCATCAGATGAACGATGCTGACCTAAAATTACTGGAATTCAAACCGACCCTCTCCATTGATAAGCATCAGGATCATTACCATCTCACCTGGGCTAAATCCATTATCGAGCAAGACTATTGGTTTGAAATTAATCTAGACAAAAATTATATTCGCAAGGATTTACTCAACTTCAAAATTAGAATTTTTTTCCTGGTGATTCTAATTTCGATGTTTGTGACCATGGTGGCGATCGTGGTACTAAATATTTTAATTATTGGGCCGGTGCTAGCGTTAAGGGATGATCTAACCCAAGCGGGCAAAGCTTTGACTAGTTTAGATGTCAACGATCGAGCAGACCTTGATTTTTATGCCAATTCAGCCCGGCGCAACGATGAACTAGGGGATGTGATGACCACATTTGTGGAAATGTATCATTTGATTCGTACGGAACAGGAAAAATCCGAACGACTATTATTAAATGTACTTCCCGAAGCGATCGCCCAACGTCTCAAAGAAGGAGCGAGCTGTATTGCCGATGGTTTAAATAATGTCAGTATTTTATTTGCAGATATTGTTGGCTTTACCACTATTTCCGAGCGCACCTCCCCCACGGATTTATTAGAAATGCTCAATGGCTTATTTTCTAGTTTTGATCTGCTCTGTGAACACCACGGTGTGGAAAAAATTAAAACGATCGGGGATGCCTATATGATTGCCAGTGGTCTTCCCGAACCCCGCACCGATCATGTAGCAGCGATCGCAGATATGGCCTTAGCGATGATGGTGGTGGTGGATAAATTCAATGAAACCCAAGTTTCCCCGTTATCCCTGCGCATTGGCATTAATTGCGGTGCGGTGGTAGCTGGGGTAATTGGCAAGAAAAAATTTATTTATGACCTGTGGGGGGATGCCGTCAATACCGCCGCCCGGATGGAATCCCACGGGGTTGCTGGCTCAATTCAAGTCACCGAAGATGTTTATCTAGCCCTAAAGGATCAATACCGATTTCAGAAGCGGGGATTAATCGACATTAAAGGCAAAGGAGAAATGATGACCTATTTGTTAATGGGCAAAAAATAATCAGCAAATATAGCCCTAGCCAATCTGATTGCCACAGCTTAACCATGGTTAAAATTTCACTACATCAGCTTTTTAGCCCTTAGGAATAAGAATTTAATAACATCTAAAACTTAAATATCGATGGGTTATGCTCCCTTGAAGGATACCCTACAAATTTCTAAGTTATTTAATTCACGATACTTAGAGGC
>JAAUPO010000203.1 GCA_012033095.1 Synechococcaceae cyanobacterium RL_1_2
TCTAAAATTTCGGCGGTAATATAGGCCACCGCTTCTGGGTAGTTTAGTTTTAGACCTTTAGCCTTGCGTCGCTCAGCCACTAGGGCAGCCGTAAAAATTAATAACTTATCCTTTTCTTGGGGGGACAGTTCCATAGTAGTTATCCAAACAAATCAACAAATATTTTAAGCGGATATTTTAAGTAGATATTTTAAGTAGATATTTTAAGTGGATGTTGTAATGACCTCACTCTTTAGGTTATGGGCTAGGTTAATAGGAAATTCTCAATTCTCGATCGTGTCCTGGTAATTTTTTTAGGTTCAAGATCACTTGGATAACTATCAACTTAGACCCAACCCCATGGACACTATCCTATAGTAAAAGCTTTAACTCAATTGCATTAAAGTTTGTTCAATTTGATCTAGGGCCACGACCACAAGTTTGGTGGTCAAGCTCCCCACCATGGATAGATCATAATCCTCGATCGTTGTGCCCTCTGCGGACACAAGCAAGACTAGGGTCGGGACTTTTAGGTTTGCCAATTGTTGAACGAGGTTTTGGCGGGATTCATCCCAATCCATCAACACACAAATACAGCCACTTAATAGGTCCGATCGCTCAGCAATCAAGGGATCTAAACAGGAAAAATGTTGATCGGTGCAGGGCTTAACCGAAGCAAGGATTTGTAACATTTGCTCCGTATGACCCACCCCCCGACCGGCGGTAAAGCAATAGGCTTCAAGGCCCACAAACATTAAATCGAGTAAGGATTCTTGGGTTTGGTGGTTACAGGCAATGGATGCGGCGATCGCGATGGCTTCTTCGAGTTTGTCGCTGTAGGCTTCCGGTTGAAAGGTATCGAGGATTAGGGCATGGCGCACAAAAAATTCATCCTGATCTTCCCGGACGATGGGGCGATCCACTTTGGCCCAACTTTTCCAATGGATCTTACGCAGGGGGTCCCCAGGGCGATAATCCCGCAGCGATCGAAACTCATCCGATTCTCCGATCGAGGAAGCCAAGGTTACCCCTCCCACCTGATATTGTCGGCCCCCTGGTAATTGTAAGCGGGGAAAATCATAACGATGGGGCAACACCCATACCGCCGCCGGTTGGGGAAAATGCTGACAACCGTTAAATAAACCAAACGGATCAGGACGCATGATCGTAACCCCCGTTAAATTAATGCGGCCGCGACTGCGGGGATAGAGGGGAATATTGACTTCCCCTTGGCCCCAGGGGGGAATGGGGGGCACTTCCACCGTGCGGGTAGTGGCAACTAGGTTACGGCGTAACAACCATAACCAGCGGTAATAGCCTAAATAGCGATCGTAGCGATTACGTTTTTCTTCCCCTGGCTCTGGGGTATCGAGCAATTCTTGGTAAGTGGGCCGGGGATCAACAAAATTTTCTACGACCTTTAATCCCCGTTGCCATTGATTACTGTGGTTAAAAATCGTTAAACGGTAATCTAACCCTACCCCGGCGGTGACGAATTTTGGGAGCGATCGCTGGAAGGACAGACTGGCCTTAAACCTTAACCCTTGGGCCACCCCGACGATCAAGATCCCTACTAAAAAAGCAAAACACTGGTAAGCCAAGGATTGATTAGTGTTGAGGCCGAGGGCCCCCATGGCTAATATTCCGGTAATTAGCCCTGCTCCTTGGGTGGTAATACGCCGTTCTAGCCATCGCTCCGTTTGATAGATATTAGAAAAAAATCGATAACGGACAGGGTTCATGGTTTAACCTCATGGGGCATTAATCCAAACTTACCAACGCCGATCGCAGATCTCCCCCGGTTTCATCTAATCGTTTTTGGCTCTGGTCACGGTCTAGGCCAGACCAATGCATCATTAAGGCGAGTTTTACCTGGGAACCACTGGCGGTTAATAATTCTTGGGCGGCACTGCGATCGAGATCCGTTAGGTCTGAAATAATACGTAGGGCGCGATCGCGGAGTTTTTTATTAGTAACGGCCACATCAATCATGCGGTTACCGTACACCTTACCCAATTTGACCATCACCCCAGTGGAAATAATATTCAAAGCCATTTTGGTAACCGTACCGGCTTTGAGGCGGGTCGAACCCGTGACAATTTCTGGGCCCACCAAGAGGCGAATATCCACATCGACATCTAATGGAACCTGGTCCACAGGAACACAGGCCATAAAGACAGTTTTAGCACCCCGTTGGCGGGCCGCATTGATGGCCCCTTGTACGTAGGGCGTAGTGCCCCCAGCAGTAATGCCGATGACAATATCCCCTTCCATGATGTGGCGTTGGGCCATGGCAGCGGCCCCATCGTCGGCCTTATCTTCCAGTTCTTCCGAACTGCGTACTAAAGCCCCTGCCCCACCAGCAATAATTCCCTGTACCATTTCCGGTGGGGTACAAAAGGTAGGAGGGCATTCGGCGGCATCTAATACCCCTAACCGGCCACTGGTACCCGCTCCTACATAAAATAAACGACCTCCCCCCCTCAAACATTCTTGGGCTAGATCAATGGTTTGGGCGATCGCATCGGCGGCGGCATTGATGGCGGCGATGGTTTTTGATCCTCTGCTGCAAATAACTTAACTAGAGCTAAGCTATCTAATTGATCAAGGTTTTGGCTAGCTGGATTAACTTGTTCTGTTAGGAGGTGGCCGCGTTCATCTAGGGGATTCATGGATTACGTTACCAATAAATTACCAATAAAACATACTGTTTATATAACCCTACATCACTCTTTCCTCGTTGGAAATTAAGGCCATAGGTTAGACAAAATATTCTAAATTAAAAGTAAATGTACCTATCGGGAAATCAATCCATTGGGGTGAAAAACGGATGAAAAACTTTCTTAGCCAAAACAAAAATCTAACCATAGCGATCGTGGCTGGTTTACTAATGGTTGGGGGTACGGCTTTGTTTGCTTTCCATAGCCTCCGTTCCCAAACTGATTCAGCCGAAGAATCCTTAGTGGTAGAACCCCAGATTGATTCGGTCATGGCCCTAGGCCGATTAGAACCCCAAGGGGAAGTGATTGATGTGGCCCCCGCTCCGGATATCGGGGGAGCCAAGGCCCAAGAGCTTCGTGTTAAGTTGGGGGATCAGGTTTTGCCCAATCAAATTGTGGCTATTTTGGATAGCTTTAATTCTAAAGATCAAGCCTTAAAACGGGCCAGGGAAGAGGTGCGGGTGGCCGAAGCAAACCTAGCGATCGTTAAAGCCGGGGCAAAACAAGGGGAAATTGATGCCCAAACCGCTGCAATTAAAACCTTAGAAAGTCAACTAGCGGGGGAAGTTAAGGTGTATGTTGCCACTAAAGCGGGTTTAGAACGGGAACTAGCCGCCCAAAAACAGGAAAAAGCAGAAGCGATCGCCCGCCTAAAAACCGAATTAGCCAACGCTGAAATTGAATTTGAACGATACCGACAATTGAAGAACGAGGGGGCAGTGACAATCTCCCAATTTGATGAAAACAATTAGTGCGGGATACCGCCAAAAAACGTTTAGATCAAGAGGAAGCGACCTTAGGTTTGGAGATTGCTCGGTTGGAAAGTAACCTCCAGGAATTGGAAGCGAACCTCTTTAAAATCAAAGGTACCCTTACCCAACAAATCGAGGAAGCCAAAGCAAACCTAACCCGGATCAAGGAAATTAGGCCGGTGGATATTCAAAAAGCAGAGGCGGAATTAGGCCGGGCTAAAGCGGCTTTGAGTGAGGCCGAAGCCGATCTGGAGTTAGCGTTTATTCGATCGCCGATCGCCGGCACGGTGTTACAGGTCAATGTTCAACCAGGGGAAACGATTAATCAAACGGAAGGGGTGATCCAAGTAGGTCAAACCGATCAAATGTTAGTGGTGGCGGAGGTCTATGAAAGTGATATTAGCTTAGTGGAAGTGGGGCAAAAAGCCACGATTACTAGTGAAGGTGGTTCTTTTACTGGGTCATTAGGGGGCACAGTGCTAACCGTCGGTCGTCAAGTGGCGAAAAAAGATGTCCTCGATACTGACCCCACCGCCGATGTGGATACCAGGGTGATTGAAGTTGAAGTATTGATTGATCCCCAGGACAGCGATCTCGTCAAAAATTTAACCTATTCCAAAGTAATTGCCGATATTCATCTGTAATCCCAAAATTAAGATCAAAACCGTTTTGTTTGGTATGGGAAAATAATCTTTTTTATAAAGCCCCCCTGCCCCCAATGTTGGGGGAGAAATTTCTGAAAAATTATTAAACGTCCCCTAAAGTTGGGGGATTTGGGGGGCAAAATGCAAATTCAATATAATCTTAGGAGCCGATAATTTTACTCATTTCCACTAAATCTAACACTTCATTTAATGTCTCTTCCGTCATCAATCCTTGATCGAGGACAATTTGCCGGATGGTTTTACCGGAACTGAGGGATTCTTTTGCCACATTCGCCGCATTCAAATAACCAATGTGGGGATTTAGGGCCGTCACGAGGGACAGAGTTCCTTCTGCGTAGTCGTTACACCGATCGCGGTTAACCGTAATGCCCTTAATACATTTATTCCCTAAGGCATCAATGGTATTACCCAAAATTTCTATACTATGGATCAAATCATAGGCAATCAGAGGCATCATCACGTTTAACTCCAATTGTCCCGCCTGGGCCGCCAACGCGATCGCGGCATCATAGCCCATCACCTGAAAACACACCATAGAAGTCATTTCCGCCATCACCGGGTTGTACTTGCCCGGCATAATCGACGAGCCGGGCTGGACCGGGGGCAATTGAATTTACTTGAGGCCCGTCATCGGTCCAGAGTCCATCAGGCGCAAATCGTGGGAGATTTTCACCAAGTCCTGGGCCAGTTCCGCAATGCACTAGACATGGCCACAAAGGGAGCCATGCTTTGCATCGCCGCCATCAGGTGAGGGGCTGAAGTCAGTTCAAAGCCCGTTAGCTCAGCCAAGACTGCCGCGACGCGGTTGGCATATTTCGGGTGGGTGTTCATGCCCGTGCCGGAAGCGCTGCCGCCCAGACCCAACGCCATCAAATCTTGCGCCGCAAATTCCAGCCGCCGCTTGTGGTCCTGCAAAATCACCTGCCAAGCTCGGAAGTCCTCGCCCAGACGCACGGGCACGGCATCTTGCATGTGGGTGCGGGCGGATTTGACAACGTTTTGAAACTCTTCTGCTTTTTGGCCCAGGGTGCGATCGCCTCCTCCAAAGCCGGATACAGGGTATGAGCCAGCGCCAACAAACTGCCAATGCGAATCGCCGTGGGAATCACATCATTGGTGGACTGACCATAATTCACATGGTCATTGGGGCTCAGCCGCTTATAGTCGCCCTTCTCGGCTCCCAACAATTCCAGCGCCCGGTTGGCCAGCACCTCATTCACATTCATATGGTGAGACGTTCCGGCACCCGCCTGGTAAACATCCACCACAAACTGCTCCCGCAGTTGGCCCCCCAGCACTT
>JAAUPO010000204.1 GCA_012033095.1 Synechococcaceae cyanobacterium RL_1_2
ATTGCTTAAAAATCTAGGTGATTTCCCCCCAGACTGGGGGGCAAGGGGGCTTTTCAAACATCCTCTTAGAAATACAATTTAGAAATGTGTGGAGTATCCTTCGAGGGAGCGTATCTCAATTTAAGTTTTAGATTTTATTAAATCCTCATGCCTAAGCCAAAGTATAGGCGGTTTAAACCCGATCGCTTTCGTTGCTTTGATAATTAAAATTAAGTTCTTCCTTAAGGCTTTTATGGGCTAGACGGGTGATATAAACCGTAATCGCGATCGTTGCAATTACGGTCATGACCTTAAGCAACAGATGCACCAGATCCCCATGGTTGGCGGCTTCCATGGTGCGATCGGCAGCCCTGGGGAGATAGCCCAAATATACATACATCACCGTGCTAGGAATCATCGCGATCCAAGTGGCTAACACATAATCCTTGAGGGGAACTTTAGTGACCCCAAAGGCATAATCTAAAAACACAAAGGGAAACAGAGGGGAAAGCCGAGTTAAACCAACGATTTTCCAGCCATTTTTAGCCACAGCCCGATCGATGGCTTGGAATTTGGGACGTTTTTCAATTTCCTTCGCTACCCAATCCCGCAACAAGTATCGGCCTAATAAAAAAGAAACAGTGGCCCCTACCGTGGAAGCGATCGAGGCAATAATCGAACCTTTAACCACTCCAAACAGTAATCCCGCTCCTAGGGTCAATACCGCAGCGGAAATTAGCAGCATGGTTGCTAGCACATAAAACGCAATAAATAGCAACACTCCCCAATTACCAAGGGAGTCAATCCACCCTAATACCAAATTCATGATGTTTGTGATCGATATTTGCCCCATTGACAGATTGAGGGTGAGGGTTCCTGTTGCCATGGAGGACTCCGCGATCGTTCCTATATACATGTAATAGCCTATCTAAACTGCTCTAAACTTCTGAACTATGCAGGGCAAATAATTGTTGATTATCTTTAATGCCCAACACTTAAAATGTGTTTGAAAAGTATCAAATGTTGTTGAGTTGCCCCCTAGATCCCCCCAATTTTGGGGACTTGATTGATTAAAATCTAGGTGATTTTCCCCAGAATGGGGGGCAAGGGGGGCTTTTCAAACATCCTCTTGAATTGACCATGGATTAAACTAGAAAGATAAAAGTAATAAAGTCAATCAAGTTAATAAAAATAATTAGAAACAATAAAAAACTGAAATAAAAATTCAGTTCTATTCAGTTTTGATTAATTATGATTGTTTGATTGTTTGATTGTTTTGTATTTGTTTTTCCCTAGTTTGTTCCACTTAATTCACCAATGTACCAATGTATATTTTTCCCAATTTTTCCCATAGCCCATCATTAAATTGGAGCGGGGGAACCACCAATGATATTTATTCATTGTGATATTATGATGCGCCAACCATCAAATCGGAAGAATCTAGGTTAGGATAAACCCAGTTAAATTACCAGTTAAATTAGCTGTCTAGTCGGAGCTATGGTTAAAACAGCAGCCCACGTTAACCTTTCAGAATTAGAACAATTACTCCACCAACGGCTTTATGCAGAGCCATTGAGGGTTTTGCCTTTACAGGTGCGCTGTTTGCTACAAAAAAATAGCATTCTTATTTTTGTGGAGCATCCCCATCCCCAACTAGATCATCCCGGCGGTTTTCGTATTGTGCGACAAATGTTAGAGGATGAAAAATTTTTACAGGGGGATTATCAAATTCTTTTGTATTTAAAAACCCACGGTGCGAAGAAACCCTATTCTTTCCATAATCTTAATGGGATCCCAGATCAATTGTTAAAACATATCCCCTTGGAGTCATTGACCCAGGACGAAGAAGCACAAGAAGAATTTCCTACCCTCAATGATGATAGTGAAATTTGGAATTCTATTTTGGCGCAGGTGGAACAGGAGCACCCCCAAGAAGAGTCGGTCTCTGAAGAAGAAATCACCAATATGGATGCAGAATCGTTCCCTATGCCAAAGGAAGGGGAAGCCCTGGAGAACCTCGAACCGCCCAATCTGTCCGTGGAAGAGGTGGAGTTTACCTTGGAAGAAGCTGATGAGTCATCATTAGGCTTTCATGGCGATCGCGTGGAACAAGGAGACGAAGAAGAGGCCACTTTGACCGATTTTAGTCCGGTGCAGGAGATGCCCAAAAATAGAATTAATAAACCGGTGTTATGGGGTTTATTATTTAGTGCGGGGCTATTCTGTAGCACTTTTTATCTGTTGACTAGGCCCTGTGTGCTGGGGCAATGTACATTGATTGGCCAGGCCCAAACCTTAGCGGATACTTCGGCTCAGATTGGTGCTGTTCCCATTGCTGGCCAAGCAATTCTTGAGAGCCAACAGGATTTGAAGCGAGCGATCGCTGGTCTGAATAGCATTCCGTTTTGGTCAGGGAAACATCAAACGGCCCAGCAGTTATTAACCGTTTACCGCAAGCGGGATAGGGATTTGGATGGGCTGGTGGAGGCTCTTAAAGCTGGGGCCAAAGCGGGTCAGATGGCTAATAGTACCCTATTAACTTCCCAACGATGGCAAGAAGTACGCCAGCAATGGCAAACGGCGATCGTGTTACTAGAGCAAATCTCCCCCGATAGTGATTACTATAGTTTTGCTCAACAAAAAATTCCGGAATACACCCAAAATCTAAAAGCCATTAATAGCCGTTTAGAGGAAGAACAGGGGGCAGTCACTAGCATTAGTGAAGCTAAAACCGCTGCTAAAATTGCGGAGGTACGTCAGGGGGTAGCCCAATCTTTAGAAGATTGGACGTTAGCCGAATCGACGTGGCAAACTGCCATTGACCGCTTGGAATCTATTTCTCCCCAATCTACTACCTACGCAGAAGCCCAAACCCTCCTCGATCGCTATCGGACAGAATTAGTCTCCGCCCAAGAACAAAGAACCGCAGAAGCCTTTGCTGCTCGAGCCTACAATAAAGCTTTAGAACTAAAGGTTACGGCCAAATCCGCCGAATCCGATGGGCAGTGGTCAACGGCGGTGTCCAGTTGGCGTACAGGCCTTACCAGTTTGGAGCAGATTGCCAATGATAGTTTTTATTATAAGCAAGCCCAATCCCTCAAGCCGGAATATCGTGAAGGCCTCAAGGCTGCGGAAGCTAAACTGAATACTGCAGCAAAAAATCAACAGGTATTGAAAGCCCTAGAACAAACCTGTGGTCAGCGTTCCACCATTTGTACTGGCAAAATTCAAGGCCAAGAAATTATTGTTACTTTTACCCCAACCTATTTAAAGGAAATTGCGAACACCGCTCAAATTGCTCAAAATAAAGGCACCAATAATAGTCAAATCCAATTAATTAAACATATTGCGACCCTAGAGGAAGCTTTTCAAGCGATCGCTAGAACTTCAAAAATCCCCGTCAGCGTCTATCATCCTGATGGTCAATTGATTTTCACCTACCAACCCTAATTAACCAGAGGTCTTAGCCAATACCGTTAATGGATAAAATCAGTGCCAAATTATATTTAATCCTTGGGGCGATCTTTGGGGTCATGGCCGTTGGTGCAGGGGCGTTTGGGGCCCATGGTTTGAGAAATATACTAGATGCAACGGCCCTTAATACTTGGCAAACCGCCGCCCGCTATCAATTGAGCCATGCCCCCCATGTTGATCTTTATTGGTTTGGCATTACAACTTCCAAGCTTAGAGCTTAACCGTTTTAGTTTGAAGCTTAGTGGTATATTTTTTGTGATCGGTGTAATGCTTTTTTCCGGTAGTTTATATGCCTTAACGTTCATTCATGGGAAGGCGGCCTTAGGGTTATTAACGCCCCTTGGGGGCCTAGGTTTAATGGGGGGATGGTTATGGTTATTAATAGCCGTAATTAATCCAAAAACATCTCACCAATTAGATCAACTAGAGCCATAAACAAAAGCCATAAACAGAATTTTCCATTAATGCCCGTCAACTATACCAATGATACACAATGGCAAAAATTCAAAAAATTCATAGGTTTTAAAATAGATTTTAAAATAGATTTTAAAAATTTCGCCCAATAGACTTCCTGATCCTTACTTGTCTAGGACTACCAGATTTTTAAGCAATTAAATCCCCCAACTTGGGGAATTTAGGGGGCGATTCAACAACATTTGATCCTTTTCAGACACCCTCTTACTTGCCTCGTCGGAGTTGTTGTAACTTTTGTTGGGTTTTATGATCCAATCCATGGAATAACATTCCTCGGCTAGCTTGGCTCTTTTTGCACTGTTGTTTCGGTTTCATGGTTTTGATGGTAGAGCATACCTCCTTCACCAAATTAGGGGCGGACAACCAATGGGCCCCATAACCTAAAGCTGTCAGTTGTTGAGCGCGATCGGATGTAGCCACAATTAGTCTTTCGTAGGTATAGATATGCTGGCGTTGAAAATTAGCACAAAACTTTTCAATGTAGCTATCTGCGCTCTGCTTGTAACCGGTGTAAAGTACCGAGAGGAAATTATTATAGGGTTCTTCCCGCACCGGGGTATCTTGGTAATGGGCATCGAACACTACTTGGGTACGATAGCCCCTCAGCGCAGTGTAATTAATCATGTGCTCCACCAATTCCCTTCTTGCTGCATCCAATCCGTGGTGGTGTTTAATTAGTTTGAGATCTTGCCAAAAGCCGATGATATTATAGCCATCTACTAGCAAAAAGCCTGGCAATTTTTCAGAAGCCATGGTGGTCAAACTCTCAAACTCAAAGGATCATTGCTGGTAATAGTGACAAGGAATCAACATATATTAACAATAACCCCCTTAAATGTAAAATAAACTTGAAGAATAGAAAAATAAATTAAGAAATAACAACATTTATTACTATGGGTAAAATAGCGTGGGTATTTCCAGGACAAGGCTCTCAGGCCGTAGGGATGGGATTAGATTTGACTGAAATACCCCACGCCCAGGCACGGTTTGAGGAAGCGGAAACTATTCTAGGTTGGTCGGTATTAGATATCTGTAATGGTGACGAAGAAAAATTAAATTACACCCTATATACCCAACCCTGTCTCTACGTTATTTCGAGTATTTTGGTTGATTTACTTAAACAACAGGGCCATCGTCCAGATTTGGTTGCAGGCCATAGTTTAGGGGAGTACGTTGCCCTGTACGCGGCAGAGGTATTTGATTTTGCCACTGGTTTAAATTTGGTTAAAACTAGGGCAGAAGTCATGACTAATGCTTCGGGGGGAAAATGGTTGCCATTATGAGATTCGATCGCGATCAATTAGACGAACTAGTTAAGGGCCATGGGCAAGTGGTGTTAGCAAATGATAATAGCGAGCAACAAGTGGTTATTTCTGGCGT
This sequence comes from Synechococcaceae cyanobacterium RL_1_2, assembly GCA_012033095.1. GTDB lineage: Bacteria > Cyanobacteriota > Cyanobacteriia > Cyanobacteriales > JAAUPO01 > JAAUPO01. Next base: position 5,308 of record JAAUPO010000204.1, read on the forward strand.
GGTAGCGGGGTGGATCAAGTAATTGCGGATCTTAAGCCTAAAAAAGCGGTGGAATTGAAAGTATCAGGGGCTTTTCATTCTCCCCTGATGGCAGAGCCGGCCGCT
>JAAUPO010000205.1 GCA_012033095.1 Synechococcaceae cyanobacterium RL_1_2
TTCGATTCTGTCCTGGGAACCATGGTGTTTGGGGACAATCGTTCAAACAAGTCCCCCAAATTTGGGGATTTACGGGGGCTTTTGTGTAAGTCCTAAATAATAGCAATCCCATTTCTTGGTTGAGATCCCAGGGGTGGGATCTAAGTATGGCCCAACGCTAAGCCCGCCACTAACATGCCTAAAACCAAGAAGGGCTGGGCACTAGCTTGATATTTGACATCATTTTCCAGGGGATTACGTAAAAAATACATGTCTTGAAAGGTAATTTGGGGAATTACGAGCAGTAATAAAATAGTGGCGTACAAATTTTGACCGATGGAGATCAGATACCCAGCAATCCCGGCTTGGAACGTATCGATCATGATCACACAAATCCAGGAAGCTGTGGTGATGCCAAACATAACCGGTAAGGATTTTAAACCTAGCTCCCGATCGCCCTCCACACTTTTAAAGTCATTAACCACCGCAATCCCTAAGCCAGCCATGCTGTAAATTAACGTTAGTACCATAATGGTAGGGGTCAATTCTCCAAATAGGGCATGGCCAGCCCACCAAGGTAGGGCAATATAACTGGAGCCTAGGGCATAGTTTCCTAACCACCCATTTTGTTTGAGTTTGAGAGGGGGAGCGGAATAAATGTAGGCAACAAAAGCTCCTCCCACCGCTAGCACTGTCATAATGGGGAAATCATGGCCCTGCCACACATCGAGCAGGTACGCAACGCCGATGCCTCCGGCTAGTAGGACTAAAATTTGAGTTGCCACCTGGGGTACAGAAATGGCCCCAGATGGGATCGGCCGATAGGGTTCGTTGATGGCATCAATTTCGCGATCGTAGTAATCATTGAGGGTTTGGGTATAGCCCGTAAGTAGGGGGCCAGACATCAACATACAAGTAGCGGCTTTAAGAATATCTTCTAGACCCCAGGTATATCCCCCAGAAGAAGCGGCACCGCACACCACCCCCCAAATTAGAGGAATCCAGGTAATGGGTTTCATTAATTGCAGTCGGATTTTCCAGATAGACGTTTCTCCGCTAGCGGCCCCTTTCATACCCAAAAGTTGGCGAGCTTTATTTTGCTTATCCTTAGCTTCAGTGGAATCAGTCATAGGTGACAGTTACGTAAATTATTAAAACGTATTAAAAGTAAACATCACCAGGCTATCGCTTTTAGTCCCTCCCAGACATAAAATTTCTGCAGAGCATGGGAAATCAAGGGTAGGACTTACGCACAAGTCCCTTAAATGTAATGCCATAATTTCACGAGCTTGATCCTATTCGTGCTCTCTAAGTTGATAAGGAATAAGAATTTAATAACATCTAAAACTTAAATATCGATGGTTTACGCTCCCTTGAAGGATACCGTACAAATTTCTAAGTTATTTAATTCACGAGCCTAAACAGGGATATTAGCCGTCAATAATCATCGTTTCGATATTTTCTTCGTTACCTTGGGTTTGTAAATGCTTGAGGTTATCCAAAACAAAGAAGGGGGAAGGCTCCTCTTGGGTTTCGTGGCCCGTATTAGTGATTAGGGTTTCAGAATAGCCCTGTAATACCGGAGCGTCATCGGGATTAGCCCAACTGTCTAATAGATCCCCTTCGGCACTTTCAATATCAATATCGATCGCGTCCCCATGTTCAGTCAAAGTGACATTCAGGGCGTAGGTTTTATGGTTTTGACGCAGTAAATCCTGGTTATAAAGATCAAATCCTTCGCGATCGAAGAAGACTGGTTTTCCCGTTAATATTTTTCGTTGTTCCTCATTGAGGTTAGCCCGATAAAAACAACAATTTTTAAGGTAGGCATTACTCAAATCCGCATCGGTCAGATCTGCATAGGAAAAATCTGCTCCTTCGGCATTAATTTCACTTAGATTGGCCCCTTTACAGTTGGCATAACTAAAATTACTCCAAGCCACGTTCGCTTTAGCCACATTCGTTCCCTCCAAGTTCGCTTGGGTAAAACTCGCAAAAGCTAGGTTTGTTCTGCTGAGATCAACTGAAGTTAGGTTTAAACCATCTAAACTGGCCCCCATCAAATCAATTTGTGGAATGTACTGGCCAATGGAAGTCGGCCCGTAACTGGTACTTGAAAAATTAATTTTATTCACTTAGAAAATTTTGAAGCGATCGCGATCGAAGTCATCCCCTAATAGGCCACAGGGATGGAAAGGAGAAGAAATAAGCTTACTAATTAAAGTAATTAAAATAAAAACATTAATCCCCACGGCCTTTTCCTGGCGTAAACGCATGGCTGGGGGAGCCGTAATGGGGGCATTAAATAGCCAATAGTTATGGCAGTAACTACGGTAAAAGCTTTTAAGGTGAACATATAAGTCCTTAAAGAACGATTGATGGCGACGGGATTTCGCCCAAGATTGGAGATATTCCACCAGTAGTTCCAAAACGCCATCGTCTAGCTCATGGGCAAAAATCCGATATATCAATTCCCCCTGAGCTTGACTATCTAAGGCATCAAGGGTTTGTAGATGGTTAGCAAGATGTTGAGCAATGAAAGGATGCAACAGATATTTATTTTGGCAAGAAAAATAACCATATCCATAACTAAACTGTAGATGGGGGTTAGCCTCCTGGAATAGCAAAGGGGGGTAGGAGGAGTATTGGGCTGGGGGGATCGACTTCCCTTGTTCCATGTCAAGACTAGCCTGGCCCCAACTTGCCAATAATTCATGGGGGGTCACGATCGCCGACGAGGGTAGAAGCGATCGCGTTAGTGCGATAACTATGGGCCATCCCATCTTTGACAATTTCCGGCAAGTGATGACATAAGGGCTTCCCTAATAACCATTGCCATAGCAATCCATAAAATTGAAATTGCATTTCCACCAGGGAACATTTAAATAACTGGGGATTAATCAAGCCATCTCGATACAGAATGGCCATTATGAATAACACCCCAGGCCGATTAATAAATTCCCGCAGGGGATCCTCTGCCCCACTCCAATCAAATAGCCGGTGGTTTTTCAAAAACTGAAATAGGCCTGGGAAATAGGTTTTGATTGAATTAACAACCATTTTTGAAACCACTTTCTAATTTGGGGTTTATCAAAGGCTAATAACCTAATCCCATGGGTTTCCATGAGCATCGGTAGCGAGCTATGGCGACTGGGTTGACGATTTAAATTTTGCCGTTCGTAGGGTCTGAACAGGGAGGTAAAATTATTGCCGGTCACAATAACTTTATACTTTTGAACTTTATGTTCTAAATAACTATTCTCTAAAAATTGAGTAATCTGCTGGAGCAAAATTAAGGCCGGATGTTGATGGTTATGGGGTAGGGGACGTAGGTTGTCTAGGCCATCTAAAAGGATTACACAGCGCATTTTTCCTTGAGTTAACCATTCTTGGAGGGGGGGGAACTGCTCCGTCAGGGATTCTAAGCTATGGATTAAATTTTTGCCGAGGGTCAACCGCTGCAAATTGACCACCACCGGCATCCAATCGGGGTAAAGACAGCGACTTACATAGGTGGCAAAAATTTTGCAAAAAGCACTTTTGCCGCTACCACTAGGCCCTTCAATAAAACTAATACTATGGGGTAACTCTAACTGGGCCTTGGCCCAATCGTGGAGATCATAGGGATTTTCCGTTTCTTCGACGATCGGCATGGCACTGGGTTTCACATACAGATCCTTCAAGGCAAAGTATTCCCCTCGAAAGGGCTCATTGAGGGATTTAACGAGGTTGGCCCGATACTGCTCCCGATCGCGATCAAGGATGCCATCGGATTCCTGTTGAGTCAGGCTCTGATTTAGGGCCACAAAGGATTGTAATTGTACAAAGGATAGGGGATTTTGAATCACCACTTCCAATAAATAACCCCAGAGGGAATGGTTGAGACGACGAACGATCAATTGAGCTTGTTTTAATTCTGCGCCGTAAACCATTAACCATGCGATCGCGATGTCATCAAAGTGCTTAATCAAACTAGATCGTTCCACCAAAGAAAGGGAATCCTCCGCTTCTTCCTCATTGAGATCATATTGTTTGAGCTTGAGCAAAGCATCATGGAGTGGTTCATAGACTTCAGATGTTTTGTGCTTAATACTTCCCCGCTTAATCCATAAACGATTTAACCACTGCTCCTGCTTTAACACATCCCTAAAGCCTTTCAGGTAGGCCAATTGCCAAGCTAACCAAGCACTTTCCGTCCGAGTAAAAGAAGGATTTTGACTAATCGCAGGAATTAAACTATTAATTAATTCTAAATAAGGGGTAACGATTTTAAAAAATGACTAATATCCCTACCTTAAACATTTCTAGGACAAAACTTAAATCAAATAGATCAGCATTTTTAAGCTCTAAATCTTGACAAAGACGATAGGCGATCGCCGTATTATCCGCTGTGGTGAGGGTGGATTCGGTAATGTCAATTTGATGATCTTTAATCCAACGGATAATGCTTAAAGCCATGGCGATAACAGAAAAATGTTGATGAATATGATGATCTTCTAGTCCTAACTTATGACCATACGTTTAGTCTTTATTCGTAGCTCCCCATCTGCTTCCAGGACAAGTTCGTTAAAACTTTAAACAAGTAGGCTCCTTGCTTAAGCGATAACAAAGCAATGACAAAATCCATTAAGCAGAATAGCAAAATCACCCCATGACCTCTAAGGTTCTCCCATTAAGATAACTTGATCCCAAAAGAAGCGCAGTACCATAGATATTAAATATAATCTTATTTATGCTCCCTATGGGATCCGGATTAGCCATGACCCAAGCCAAATCAGGCCCTATCAAACAGTCGATTCAATCCATTGCCAATCAAGTTATTAATCAGCAATCTCTTCAAAATGAGATTCGGGTGACGTGGATCAAATCAATCATTTTTGTGGTGTCCTGTGGCTTGGATCTAATTATTTTTGTGTTTCCCCAACCCATGATCGGCGAAGAATCTGTCCCGATCACGATCTTTCTTATTTCCTTCACTGCCTCGATCGTGTCTATCGGATTTTTAAAGGCTCTAAAGCATCCGATGGCCTGTCAATGGTTACCGACCCTACAGTTAGCGATCGCCCTATTTGACGGCTTTATTTTGGGTTTATTTATTACTAATATCGCGATCGTGCTAGCCGAATCCAATCCCCAAATTATTACCAACATTGCTGCCCTACTGTAGTTTACTCGCCGTCACTGGGGGCATCAGAATCCATCGCCGAGCATCTGTTATTACCACGATCCTAGCTGGCCTTAACTTTGTCTATGGCGCGATTTTATTTGATCTAACCAATGCGGTAAGTGGATTTGCCCTATTTACCATTGTCGGCACCGGGCTGTTAGGCATGTTAATTTCTAATATTGTGCGTCGTCAAGGGAAAAATGAAGCTGGCCGCATCCTCATGGAACAATTCTTACCCTCGAACGTGGTAGAAGCTGCCTTT
>JAAUPO010000206.1 GCA_012033095.1 Synechococcaceae cyanobacterium RL_1_2
ATGCGAGTCAACAACATTTGATAATTTTACACATCGTCTAAGTTATTTAATTCACGATCCTTAGTTGTCTTGTAACTCAAAGATAATGCTTTGCTTCAGGGATTTATCCTTTAAAAACAGCCTAAGGATCTATGCACAAGCCCCCTAAATCCCTCAAAGTTGGGAGACTTGCTTGAACGATTGTCCCCAAATATCCCCAAACATTATGGTTTCCAGGACAGAATCGAAATTTTTGCGTAAGTTCTGAGTCCTTAACCCGAACTGAGGTTAGTTATAGCTAATGAATTTCCAATGAATGGCAAAAAAATGAGGGAACTGTTAGTCCCTCCAGTGGATGAAAAGTTGATTAAAACTAGGCGATTAACGTTTTTTATTCAGTACTAACATGGTGCTACCAATGCCGCTCACGATGCCCAGACCTAATACTAATAAATACTCTTTCCCGTGGTATTTAGGATGAAAAGCGACGGCATTGCTAGGGGATGGGGGGACGGAACTGACGGCCTCTAATTCAATGCCCATGTTATCTACAGGCACAATAATGTTATCCCAATGGCTATCTTCTCCGATCTCGATCGACCAACTCCCCCTTGATCCTAGGATCAGGACTAAAGACAAATTTACCTTGTTCATCGGTGCTAGCTTCTAACCAAGGAGTATCAGGGTTATTCGGTGCATACACCACGATCTTACCGCCACTCAAGGCTTCTCCATTACTTAAATTGGCTTCTAATTCCAGGGAGTCTAATTTTAGGGCGTAATTAGTTTCCAGCATATGGGCAGAGGCATTAGGGGCAAAGAAGCCCAAGATACTCAAAACAAGTAAAGTTAAGGGCAGTTTTTTCATGGTTTTAAGGTAAGGAAAAAAGGATAGGGTGAAAGTTGAGATTTCGTTTGTAAATAAATCCTGGCATGGGTGATTAGTTAAGCGATCGATCAACGTTAAAAGCTGACCCAATTAAACTAAATCTCGGCATTATGGAAAACGTTGTTAGGCTGGCTTAGGCTATATAGTCCTTAGGTTCAGGGGACGAATTCCGTGGGATGTCATTGAGGGAAATTTATCTAAAACGTATTGCAATTATAGCCATTTTAATAATTAATAAAATCGAATGAAGGATGATCCCCTTCAATTGCTCTTAAGAGCTGATTTATCAAGCCCCCCTGCCCCCAATGCTGGGGGAGAAATTCCTTAGAAATCATTAAAAGTTGCCCCCATTTGGGGGATTTAGGGGCAAAATGTAAACGAATTTGGGAGATTTAGGGAGCAAAATTCAAATTTAATTAACTGTATAAACAGCGCCTAACAAAGGACAAGCAATCAAAGAACAAGCAATTAAAAAGGGGAAAGCCCTGTTTGTTCCTTGGGCTTTTACCATTAGCTCTATTGGTTTAGATCCCACCCATGCGATCGAGGGGCCAAAACCTAACCATCGCTCTACCGATCATATTTTCCCTGGGCACAAACCCCCAATAATGGGAATCACAGCTATTATTGCGATTGTCTCCTAGTACTAGGTAAGAATCCGTTGGGACTTTCGTCGGGCCATAACTATAGTTGGGGGAATCTCCAATATAGTTTTCCGCTATTTCATTGCCATTGACATAAACCTTGCCATTGCGGGCTTCAACCACATCTCCTGGTAAACCAATAACCCGCTTAATAAAAGCATCCTTGGGGGCTTGGGGATTAGTCGCATTGGGATCAGTACAACGACCGGCAGAAGCTGGAGGCATAAAGACCACTACTTCCCCGCGATCGGGATCTTTAAACTTGTAACTAACCTTTTCGATAATTAAGCGATCGTTCACCTCTAGGGTGGGAAGCATGGACTCCGAAGGAATATACCGTGCTTCTGCAACAAAAGTACGAATACCAAAAGCTAAAACTGCTGCGGTTGCCAAGGTTTTAATGGTCTCTACCCAAAAACTTTCTTCCTGCTTTGGTTTTTTTTTCGTAACATGGGATGGGGCTGGACTCATAGGTACAATCAACTATATAGATGAAATATAGATAGTAGGAAAGGTAACTTGTTCAATGTTTCCCTTGGCTTGGACTAACCATTATAGAACTGATCCTATTGGGTTTAGATGGTTTAGAGTAAATTATCTTTTTTGGCTTGTTTTTGCATAATCGATCGCATTACAGCCACTTGCTTTTTCAGATCATTTAACTCTTCCCGCAATACATTGAGATAACTAGATTGACTTTCGTTCGCTGCTAAAATTGCCGCAACATGGAGAGCATCTTCCATCCGAATATCTTTGTATTTTTGGGAGATTAGTTGAAAGTGACTCCCTAAACTGTCATGTAAGGCATTTTCAAACTCGTTCATCATGGCCTCCTCGCGTATTAAGCCTGTAGTGTTAGCATCTTATCAAAGTAATCTCTGGAATTAACAAAAGACCTGCCCCTGAGAAGTTTCAGGGCTGATTTATAAAGCCCCCCTGCCCCCCATTTTGGGGAAGGAATTTCTGAAAAATCATTAAAAGTTCCCCCAATTTGGGAGATTTAGGGGGCAAAATGGAAATTCAATTGACCCTATAAATAGCCCCTTAGTAAGAGCCTGTCTAATCAAACCCCTGACTTCTTACAGTGAAGGACAAACATTTTGTAAATATATTTTGTAAATATGCTGTAAATATTTTGAATTTTGAATTTTGAAATTCTCAGTAATTTATGGAATTTACAGAATTTATGCAATTTATGGGGAAAAAAGGTTAGCTTTATTATCCTTCTCACCCATGAACCTAACGAAACATTGCAGGCACTTCCGATAAACTTTGGGCTTGGGTTTTAAGTCTTTGTTTGACGCGATCGCAGACCAATTCATCAGAGGTCGAAAGAATCATCGGATCAGAAATTTCGTAATAAACACTTACCCCTTGGGGAGTCCGCTTGAGAATCCCCGCTTGGGTTAATAACTTCAAATGTTTAGAAAGATTAGCTTGGCCTAGACCGGTGGCCTCCACTAGTTGCGTCACGTTCATGGCTCCTGAAGTCCTCAGATTATCAAGTACCATTAGCCGACTAGTTTCTGAAAGGACTTTGAAGTAATCCGCCACAAACGCTAACATCTGGACTGAATTGGAAGAGGAGTCAGTATTAACCATATTGTGCGGAAGGATGTACTTCGATCTTATCTAAATAATACAAATCTATAAAAATCTATAAAAATTTATAGCAATCTATAGCAATGTCTATAGGAATAGACTTTCAATTATCCATCTTAGCGGATTGAATGGTAGCAACAAAGAGGAAATTGAAATTGGGTGGGGCAAAAATGGTAAAATCCTATCCCAATAAAAGAGTTTTCTCGATACTTCCTCAATACTTATGACACTGAATAATCAACTAATCAACCATGGAGCATGGTGATACCTGGCAAAGGAGATAACCTGGAAAAGGTCACAAACGAAGGTGGCTAGATAAAAGTCAGTATTTGTTTTCCCTTCTAAGATTCACCGTATCGTTATAGGGGATTTATGGTGGTTAAGTACAGGAAAATTTTTGCATAATAAGCAATTATTAGGATTCAAACTGTGGTTTTCACTTATGAAACCAGCTATAAATTGTCCCTTATTAATCTTAATTAATTAGACGATTTAAAATAAAATTTTCTTATAAAGCCCTTAGCGTTTATCTTGAGATCATACCCTTCAATGCCAGGTTTAATGTTGGCCGGTCTGTCAATTGTCATGGAACGTTAGGGTATTGTTGCTTTTAACCTGCTTTTAACAGCAGAGAAATTAAACGTAACGGAATGTAAAGAGTTAGCTGCTAGTTTTAGGACTTTTGGGATAAGATTGCTAGTCGAATATGGTTAGGGTTTGAAGTGGCTTAGGTTCGAAGGTGCTGATAGGTTTATGTTGTTAGCACAACTGGCAAAGTGGCTCTTTCCCATACCAATAATCGAAAAATCAATCCTTTTAATATCTCAATGAAAAAATTAATCGCTTTCTTTTTAGCCTTTGTCGTTTGTTTGGGTTTTCTCGCTACTCCCCAAGTCCTTAGCTGCAGATGGATCTTGCAATTTTCATCTGGTAACTGTGCCGCTTGTCATACCGGAGGAAGAAATGCAGTTAATCCTCAAAAAACTTTAAGTAAAGAGGATTTAACTAAATGGGATATGTTTGATCTTGAAAAAATCAAAGCCCAAGTGACCAACGGTAAAGCAGCAATGCCTAAATTTGGTGGCAAATTAAGTGAAGAAGAAATCGATGCTGTAGCAAATTATGTTCTATCCCAGGCTGAAGCTGGTTGGTAATCCTTTGGGGATATTTTTTTAAGCATTTGCACGTAATTTAAGCAAATTTTAATAACCAATAACATTTCAAAGTTAAAAACCCTAGGTAGAATTTATACCTAGGTTTTTTAGGGATTTATGGTTAAGTTTTGTTTGGTAGTGGGGATGGCGATGGCTATCTGGTTAGGGTTTAACCTGTCAGGGGCTGAGGCTACGGTTCATGCTTCTAATCCTTTGGGGGTTGGGGTTAATTTTTTTCTGCAAGGGGAATATGAGGAGGCGATCGAGGAATTTAATCAGCTTGAGGCCTTAACCACGGAGGACTCAGGCCTTGTACATAATTATTTGTGTAAGGCTTATCTCTACTTGGGTAATCATGGTGCGGCATTGGCTAGTTGTGGCCAAGCGATCGCGTTAACCCCCCGTAACCAGGAGGCCCATCTACACCAAGGGCTAGCCTATTATCAATTATCCCAATATGATCAGGCGATCGAGGCTTACCACCGGGCTATTACTTTGCAACCAACGGATTTTCGAGGCTATTATCACCAGGGGTTAGCTTATTTTGCGTTGGGGGATTTGGACAATGCCCTGGCAAGCTACAATCAGGCTCTCCAGCGATGTGTTATGGCCTATAACAAGACTAAAGCTCTAATTTATAGCGATCGCGGTTTAACTTATTTAGCGTTGGAGCAATTACCCCAGGCGATCGAGGATCTCAGTTTAGCTATTCAGCTTAATCCGAAGGATGTGATGAGTTATTATCATCGGGCCTGTGCCTGCCATGAACATCACCATTATGAGCAAGCGATCGCGGATTTTAGTGCGGTGTTAGCGGAGCATCCTGATTACACTGAAGTTTATATGTATCGAGGTTTGAGCCACCATCAGCTTGGCCATAATCAACCAGCCATCAAGGATTTAAAATTGGCGATGGAGCAATTTGAACAACAGAATAATCAACGTAAATACCAAGAAGCTCGCCAGTATTTACAGAGTTTACAAAAAGCGATCGTTAATTATGGGGAAGTAATCGTTTAAGGAATAAGAATTTAATAACATCTAAAACTTAAATATCGATGGGTTACGCTCCCTTGAAGGATACCCTGCAAATTTCTAAGTTATTTAATTCACGATCC
>JAAUPO010000207.1 GCA_012033095.1 Synechococcaceae cyanobacterium RL_1_2
TTGGATGCTTAAACTCCGAACCCAGCTTCCGATCAAACGCCCCAAAAAAAACCTTACAACCAGCATCACTCAACCGCACCGCCCCACAACTTTCACTAAAATCCCTAGGCTTAATTTGCCCCTGCTTTAACACCGTCAACACCACACTATCCGCCACCAACGCACGAAACTCCTCCATCAAATCCAACACCATCGCCGGTTGCCCCCTCGTCGTCTCATGCAAAAACCAACAATAAAGATCCAACCCCGCAATATGGGCCGCCGCCGTCACCTGGGTACGCAATAACCCATAACCAAAACTCAGCAACGCATTTACCGGATCCGGAGCCGGCCGCCGAAACCGGCCCGAAAAAACCCAATCCTCCCCCAACCATCTCCTGCCAACACCCAAAATACTCCCGAGCCGCCAAACCCTCTACCCCCCGTACCTCATCGATCGAACCCTTTTGCAATACCAACTTCTCCCGCCCCTTCAACGGATTATCCCGCTGGCCCCGCCGATAAAGCAAATTATACTGATTATGAACCTTACCCCTCACCACCGCCTTCACCAACTCCAACCGATGGTCACCGTCCTCATGGGCCCGAAACTGAGCTAACCGCAACTGGCCATTACGAGAATCCGCCGGCAACGCAGAACCCACATACTTACCAAAGCTCGACAAATAATGTACCGGCAACTTCAGCTCCAAAGCATAACCCAATGCCTCCCCCGAAATACTCGGATACCCCATCAACACAATATCATCCAACGTTTGAGCCGGAATTGCTTGCCTTTTCCAACTCCCATCCTCCTGCTTGAGGGCAACCCAAAAAGCCTCATGCTTTTTACTAAGAGTCGCATCCGGTTGAGACAAATAAAGAGTAGTCATAATTCAATATTCAGTGATTAATTTACTAATGATTGATGTGATTTAATACGATTAAGACTTACGAATAAGCCCCCTAAATCCCCCAAATTTGGCGGACTTACTTAAACAATTGTCCCCAAATATCATGGTTCCCAAGACAGAATCGAAATTTCTACCTAAGTCCTGATAATTTGATGATTTGATGATTTGATGATTTGGTGTAGTGTGATTTGATGGAACTTGAGCTTAAATCAAAAAAATTGATCGTTCCCATCCATCCCCCTTGCCCGCTCTCCTCAGCCCGATCGCGGCTCCCCATTTCCCAATAAAAGCTTGATCTCCTGAGGTAAACACAACCGCCTTAAACTACAATCCCGACATTTCCGCTGATTACTTAATGGCATTGGCATCGGTTGATCCACAGCCCGATGGGCCGCCGCGATCGCCTCCTCCGTCAAAGCCCGTAACCGATCAGTAAGCTCCACCTGTTCCCGCCGCCGATTACCATGATAAAAAATTTCCCCATACCCAATCGAATAGGCCCGTCTGCTCCTCCAAACAAAGAGCCGCCGCACAAGCTGAAAATGATCATTCAAATGCTTACCCATCTTCCCCTTTTTATATTCCAGGGGAATGAGCACACCATCAGTTTCCTCTACCCCCATCAATAACGCCCCTTAATTTTTTAAGCGATCGCTCCACACCCACTGTTGCCGATGGATGCGCGTATCCCCCTCCACCACCGTCCCCGCCTCATTAATATTGCGATGCAGATGATTCCCCTGAACAATATGCTCATTAACCTCCATTTCCCCCAACACATACTCAAAATAAAACCGTCGGCGGCAATACTCCCAAGCATTCAAATAAGACAATGGCAAATAATTATCCATAATTCAGTTATCAGTTAGTAGTTAGTAGGAATTAAGGGTTTATTCTGGTTGTTTTGAGGATGGAGAAGAGAATTTTCGCAATTTCATCAGCATCCCCAAGCAAACTATCTGCTGCTTTCAATTGAAAATAGCCCGTATCTTTTAATAAAGAAATCCAATATTTAGTTTCTAAGCACTCCTTATACGCAATAGAAAACTTGGCAGAAAAATCATTAGTAGAAATTGCCCCCTGAGCCTCAGCACCATTAGCCCCAATCGAAGTCCCACACCTTAAAAACTGTTTAGATAAAACGTACTCCTGCTTCTCCTCCCTCAAATACCTATAAGCATTCACAACACGAATTGCAAACCGATAAGCCTTATCATAAACCATACTCCTAACCCTCAAATTATGATCCATAATGATCCCCTCTAGTAACTAATAACTAATAACTAATAATTGATAACTGCTCACTGATAACTGCCCACCTGGCCCATGCCCATCGTTGTTTTGCGCCCGATGCCAGCAAAAAAAGCAAAACGAGTGAGGGCGTTCAGTTGCTTAATCGTTTGGGGATCCGCATCACCCAAAATACTAAAAGTCATATCCCCCACACAGCCAATGAACTTACTCCGCCGATCCCTAACAATTTCCGTTTTGATATTAAAAAAAGTCGGATAAACAAACTCAATGATGCTTTCGGAAAAAGGATTTTTACTATAACAATTCCATTTTTTCAATAAACTCCGAAATACTAAATCCCGATCCGGTAAGGACGAATCAAATTTACTCACCCGAAAAGCCGTCGGAGTACAAAACTGAAAATTTAACTTCCGTGCCCCCTGGCTATGGTCTGGATTCGTCCCATCCCAAGCTTCTTCATAGAGCTGCTCATAGGAGCAATAATTAGGCCAAGGCTGATTTGGTTTGGGATAACTCAATACCCTGGCCAAGCTTAACGGACTCCCCCCAACTGCCAGGCTGCTCCTGATTCAGATTCAACCATAGATAGGCTAGCTTTCCAAATAACTCCTCATCCAATAACGTGACGCGCCACCAACAAGGAGTACCTGCCGCGATCGCTTGACGATAACTCCACTGCATCAACTTACGGTTAGGCCGTAACTGCAACGGACTCAGGGTAAACGCCTTATTTTCCCGTTGTTGATGGAGCTGATTGCCCAACTCCCGGTCCACCGAACTCACCAAATCTAAAAATAAACTATGGAGATGGCGACCATTTAAATGGTTCTGGGACAACGGCGATCGGGGTACAAAATCAATCACTAAACTATAGGGCATAAAAATCTAAATCATGGATTGAATAGTTACAATGTTTTAACCTTGCTAGGTTAATTAACAATTAATTCCATAGGGAAAAATAATCATTGGTTCCCCCTGGATAAGAAGTTAAATTAGGCCGCGGCCGACAATTATCATTAAGCCCTTGGGTTTGATTAATCGTAGGATGTTTGATCATTAAGTTAACCGCTGCATTAGTTTGAGCCGTCACGAAAAAAGTTAGTACACAAAAAATTGCGATCGTAAAAACTAAATAATTAATAATTTTCATGGTTGAAATACAGCTCCTATCAAAATCAATAGTTATGCTTCTATTCTGAATTAACTAAGCTTGAAACCCAGTGTCCTTCTGTGTACAAAAAAATTCTCGAAGTTACTAATAACAATGCACAAATATGCAATTCTTTTTTCCACCATTAATCAATGGACTCTTGATATTAATAAAGAGTAAAATTTACTAGCTTATCTACGAATCTATAAATTAATATCTTTGAAAAATACTGAATTTATGCAAAAACTCTAACTCTGGATTAGTGATAGTTGATCCGCGATCGCGCTCCATCCTGGCTATATAAAATGATCAGGTATCAAAAGCCCCAAGCCCATGGATCACCTCGTATGGAGTTTATAGATTAGGGCTTAACACAATCAACGCGATCGGGTTATCAGCTTAATTACTAAACTGTAAGACCTTGTTTTGATTCTTCTTTTAAAGCTTGAGTCAAAATATCCATAATATCTTTAATATTTTCAAAAAGTTGGTATTCTTTAGTATCCCGATAAATTTCTTTCGTCTGTCTATTCAGAGATGAAAATTTCCAGATAAATCCTGTTGTTATTGCTCCAAAAATTTTATTTTGGGAATCGCGATTTAACCACTTATCTAAAGCAAATAAACTAGAATGAAGTTTCGTTTATTCCAAGGGCATAAATCTTAGAATTTTTTGCACTCATAAGAATGACGGTTTGACGAAATTCTAAAAAATAATGAATAACAATTGTAAATTCGCCTATTGAAGGGATAGGGTAATCAAAATTTGCTTCTGCCTTAGTATGAGTAACTAAATCTAGAATTAATGGCGCAATCAGAAACTGACGGCGAGCGGAATCGACAGCTAAATTAACATAAGGCAAAATTTCTTTTATTTTCTGTATTGTTGTTTGATAACTATTCATAATTTTAAATTTTTAAAATTGCAGGTAAGGCTTGGAGAAATTTTAATATTAGAAAATTAGAAAGAAATCATTGTCTGGTAACTTTAACCTTTTTTCATACATCGCAATAGTTAGAATTCCAGCTATTCCTGTTAAAATATATACTCTTTTCAAATCATCCCCACTCACCATAATCGGATAAATTGGAATTCTTTCTCTTTGGATTCGATAGTAAACGCTTGTCATTTTTGATGGGACAAATAATAACTCCTGAAATCATTTTTTTTTCTAGTTGCTTGAGTAGGGGCGTTGGATAAATAGCATTATCTCTCCGTCGCTCAATTTTGCAGTCTTCAAATGCCATAAGTCTTATTCATATAATTTGAAAATCTAATTTACTGCCTCTAAATCTCAATCTAAAACTAATTTGATAAGGCAATTCAGCTCGCGCAAGTAATTGAATTTCATCTTTAGAGCTTGCAAATTCGTTAATAACGGAGCAAATGAATTGGATCAACCGCTGTTTCTTCCGATAGATCAATCATTAGTTGATCATAATCTTTGACTTTTAAACTCTCAAATAAACTAGAACGAAAATTGAAAATAGGAGCGTAACTTGCACTATAAAATTCACAAAATTTCTTTAAAGCTTTTGCTGCCTCTGGTTGTTCTTTAAATGCTTGTTCATAATTTTCTATTTTTCTCTACCTTCACTCAAATCATTCCAATCATCAGGACACTCCATCTCTAAAAATTTCTTGATAATTTCATATTTACCATTAAAAAAGATTGACAAAAAATAATCATCTTTACTGTAAGCAATTTTTTCTGCTGCTTCTAAAATCTGCATTCTATAACGATAATATTTCCAGGTTCTCCTTCCTCCAAGAATATTGCTTAATGTTGAATACAATTTAGGGATTAATTGATTTTCACTAAGACTTTGCATTAACTCTTCTAATTTAAGGAGAGGACGAGCAATTTCTAAAAATGCTTCTGATTGCCAGTAAATACTTAAAAATGGACGTTCTAAGCAACTTATCTCGTTTAATGTCTTCTCTAATGCTTTTCGTCCTCCATTAATATCTAACGTTTCTAAACCTTGTTCCCATGCTTTTTCTGATAAATAGGCGATCGCTTCAGAAGGAATATTAACAATTTTCCGCCCTAAAACTCGACCAACCCGACCGATAC